>JAGPVX010000052.1 GCA_018066805.1 Paraperlucidibaca sp.
ACCATCCTGCAGCAAGCCATGAAACAGCATGTCTTCCGCTGGCTCGCCGTCTTTCATGCCGAGGTTGCGGCGAAAGGGGTCAGGCGAGAAAAAATGGTGCGGCGTTTGCACTACGGCACACTTCGGGTCTTTCAAAAACCAGCCCATGGTTGAGCGTAAAAATGGCCGCGTAGGAATATGGTCGCAATCAAAAATAGCGATGTAGTCACCGGTGCTGTATTGCAGGGCGTGGTTTAAATTGCCGGCCTTGGCATGGAAATTATTAGGCCGTATCAAGAAGTTAACGCCGGCCTCTTCACAGAAGCGCTTAATGTCGTCGCGGCGACCATCATCCAATACCCATATCGATAATTTATCCGCCGGCCAATCCAGGCCCAAGGCCGCCAGCACAGTGGGGCGCAGCACTTTCAAGGGTTCGTTATAGGTAGGGATATAAACGTCAACACTCGGCCATTCGCTGCGATCGGCCGGCAGCGGCGCCTCCTCACGATTCAATGGCCAGGCCGTTTGGAAGTAGCCCAGAAGTAAAATAGTGACCGCGTACAGCTCGGCAGCAAATAGGATCAGCGCGAAAAATAAATCGACGGGCTCGCCCACGGGCATGGTCGCAGTCACTCGCCACCAGAGGTAGCGCAGCGTGGCCACTAAAGACAGTGTGAGCAAAAACACGCGCGCCGTTTTACCCGGCATCTGTCGCGCAAACATAGCCAGACCGATCATTAAGATGGCGAACAAAGCTTGATCTAGAGGTTGCAGAGGTGTACTGACAATTAGGCCGAGTAACGGCAAGCAAACGAAGGCAATTAACAGCCGCAAACTCAGCGTCATTGTTGGCAGCGTTAGCGCTAGGCCATCGAGACGCTTACCCAAAGCTGCGCGATCAACGCGAGCATCTAGCCACGATTGCATGGGTGCCCAGAGCTGTTGGCAGAGTCGCTTAAGGTGGCCTATACCTCGCGCCATAAACTGCAGCAGAGATTTCGTGTTTTGGTATTGATAAGCCTGTGGCAGCACGAATACGCGCCATAGCCATAAATGCATCGGCGCTGGCTGCTCAACACCTAGCTGCGACGCCACCCACGCGCGAAGTCGCAGCGCTAAACTATCAAGAATAGGGATGGCTTTGCGCTGATCTGCAGGCAGGACAAATAGCCACCACCACTTTAGGTTTGGCAGATTTCTCCAGTGATCAACCCAGCGCGGCGCCACAGCGCTATCTTGCTCACGCATCGTTGAGCCACTCACTACGCATCCAGTTTGCTAAGCCTAATAAGTCATGCGCTGCCTGACTGAAACTGGCAAACCAAACCACCGTTGTGCCCTCAAGCAGAGCATCAGAAACCAATTCGTCTTGATGTATTGGCAAAGGCAACAGCTCTTCACCAACGAGTTCGCGCCAGCTTTTAAGCAGCTCGCGCCGCGAGCTTTTACTGGCATTGATTTGATTGAGGATATGACGATGCTGGCAGCCGATTGGCAGCACTCGAACATCGCTGCCCGTAAATGCTTTTTGCGAGGCGGCATCGCATAGCCAAATCGATAATGCCGATGTCGCCACGCGCTCTGCGTGATCGCTGTAGGCATTAAAGCCACTAGGGGTATCAATAAATAGAACATCAACGTCATCAAAAACAGGCGACAGTAGCGTCTGCTCTAGCCAGTTTGGCTGCGCGTCCAAATGATGCTCAATGGCTTTACGCTGCGCTGCGGTGATTTTGCCAAAGGGGAAAACACGCAGGTTTTCACGTGGCGACCAATAGCTTTTATTGGTAATTGCAGAAGGCTCGCTAGCATCTAGCAGTGTGTGTGCCCAGCCTATTGTTTGCTCATTAAAGCCATCGAAGTGTTGCGAGACACTATTTTGCGGATCAAGCTCTAAGACAGCGACCTTGAGACCCTGTTCAGACAAAATGGCAGCAAGATTAACCGCGAATACCGTGCGACCTACTCCGCCTTTTCGTGAAAACAACGACACGACTCGCATAAACAATCCTCAACACAACGTCGCTAATCCGACAACCGTAATAATATAGTTTCACTATATACTGGATATACGAGAGTTTTTTTGTCTTTTTGCAGGAGTTGTGATGGCCTTTGATATGTTCGGCTTATTCAGTAGCCGTGAGCAAAAAGCTGAACGCTCTATTCTTTCTACTTATGTGCCTTGCTCTATTGGCATTGAGGGCCTGCCTGCCGAGGCCGCAGAGATGCTGCAAGGCGGACTCTATGCCGTCACGCTACCCAGCAGCCAAGCCACTACGCCATTGGCCATCGACACATTAACCAACGGTTTGCAGCAAGGCAGCCGGCTCGTGCTCTGCTCGCCGCATGCGCAATCGTTGGTTGCACCAATGTCGGCATTAGCTCGCGACCATGAGCAAGACTCATCAGCCATCGCGCTCATGCAGATCGACTCACTAGTGCTAAGCCAGCCATCTCGTAATATTTGGGACTTCCTCGAAAGCCTAGAAGCCCAAAAGGCGCAGAGCGCTGACTGCATTATTTATCTTGATGCTGGTGGCCTGCTTGCTACCGAAGTGCGCAGCTCCAACCTGCGCCAACTCGGCATTTTGCGCGAATGGCATCGTCACCATCGTTGCACCGGCGTTTTTATCATGGCCGAAGAGACTCATATTTGGCCCGTGCTAGTACGCCATAGCAAAGAGCTAGATGGCCTTGCCGGCCTCATGCATGATGATAATCGCATGACCTGGCGCATCAATCATTGGCGCGCATCCAATACCGTTCTCGAGGATGCACGCTACGGCATGGGCTCTCGCCAAGATGGCAGGCTATTTACACTTGGCCTGCACCAGCAGCCCGAAAACAATCTGCGTGGCGCCGAAGATGCGCATCGAGTACTCAGCTGTTGGAACCCTGCGCGCTTTGGTCAAAGTACTCCAGTTAACTGGGAGATTTTTGATGATACCGCCGAGCTCATGGACGAAGTCACTAAGACTGCCATTGCCGCCACAGTCATCCTTGATCACTATGAAATGCAGGCATTTGAAGTGCTCGCGCGGCAAGTTCATAAGCTGCGTATTGCCTGTGGCCGGCGCTTGAAAATCGTCATTCACGAAGTCGATGACACATTAAATTATCAGCAGGAAATGCAGCTTTACTATATGGGCGCCACACGCCTGCTGCGCCGCGACTTAGAAATATCCGAATGCTTTCGCGTAATTTCATCACTAAAAGGTCAGTGGTTTTGGCGCGTCATCGAGCCAGACTTCGATCAATTCTTTGCCAGTGCCCAGCCCACTGAAAGTGTTGGCTATCAAACGCCCATCGACTTCGCCATCACTGCCGAAGAGTTCATGCGTGTTAGCACCAACACCAATATCGATAGCGTTATCGTGCGACTCACCCTACGCTCGGACTGCCCGCATTTGACAGCTCTCGACGCCTTTAGGCCTGATCGCCCCGGCATCTTTATCACTAACGACAACCAGTATTTATACCTATTCCTGTTTGCCTGCCCGGCCTCAGACGTCGATACATTGATGGGCAAGCTGTTTAAAATGGAGGTCGGCTCCTTATTCGCCTTCTATGAAATCATCGTCTTAGCGAATGAGATTGGTCAAACACTAGAAAAAATTCGCTACAACGCTGAGTTTGTTGGCTACACTGATTACTCAGAACACTTATCCCAAGCACTGAACGCTCGCATCGACCCTACGACAGGATCTCTATTATGAGCTACGATTTCTTCCTGCTCTATTTGACTGCCTTTATTGGGTTCGGGCTGATACTGGGTTTTATCGTGCTCTTCCTGGCTTATAAAAATCGCATTGCGCTGCGCTCATTGCTCGCACCGATTCGCATTCGCCGCAGCCATTCACTGGTTAAATCCATTCCCTTAAGAGGGCCATCCGCGCCCTCTTCTAAGGCATGAAAACCAATCATACTAATATGGGCTGTTAGCCATCTGATGGCCCCATGAGCGCCATCAGATGTTGACAGAGATTTTAGAAGAGATAACTCGCAACCCAGAAGTAGGCGTTTTTCGCCCACTGGGTCGACTGCTCAAACAGCTACGCCCAAGCAGCCCCGACAACCTTGATGACATCAATAAATCCTTTGGTGCTCTGCTCGAACTGCTCAGTCGTCGCCCCGAATTACGCGCCGGCCTTCAGCGCTATATCGATACACTCTTGGCCGGTCGGCGCCAAATTAATCTTTATACCGACACCGGCATTCTGAGCAGCGAAGGCTTATCGGCGGGCTTTTGGCGGCGCATTGGCGAGCATATTTTGCCGCCCGTTAGCGACGACAAATATCTCGATGAGGCCTTCGCGCGCCTGATTCGTCGCGGTCGTGACGCCGACTGGATTGAAGCTGTGCCTGATGAGCTGTGGGCTAGCGTGTTTGAAATGCTGCTTTCTGGGTCACACCCGAAAGCAGTGCTACGCCATACTCGTCTTGAGCAGCTTGATGCCTTACGCGTGCTAGCGCATCGAGTTTGCGCAATGGGTCTTGAGCCTGAGCTTGTGCGCAAATACCCCGCCGTGGAGTCCTTTGAGTCGCCGTTTATGGCGCTCAGCAACGAAACCGAGCGCTTTGTTAGGCATCAGCGCGAGCTGCTACAAGAGCTTCGTGAGGACGGCATCGACCATCGCCAGATGCAAGTTTTGATGGATCAATGCCTTGAGCTCACACGCAAAGTTAAGCGCTTAACTGAACAAAATGGCGTCAGTATTAGCCTGACCTATCTTATCGTGCGCATGAAGCAAGCACTGGCTCGCATGGAGCTGCTATTAGATTTTATTGCCGGCGACACCGCATCACACCCGTTGCTCCTTGCTAAGTTTGTCAAACAAATGAGCCGCAGCGAGGCCGACAGCCACAGCCTGCGAGCGCTGCTCTCGCGCAATACCGAACTGCTCGCGCGCAACGTTACTGAGCATGCCAGTGAAACCGGCGACCACTACGTCACCTCTACGCGTGCAGGCTTTTTTGATATGTGGCGCTCAGCCGGTCGTGCCGGCGTGATTGTTGCGTTTATGGCGTTGCTGAAGATTTTTTCTACTCGCCTCGCTCTAGCGCCGCTAGGGCAAGCATTTATTTACAGTCTTAACTACTCGTTTGGCTTCATGCTCATTCACGTGCTGCACGGCACTATTGCCACCAAACAGCCGGCAATGACTGCTTCGCATCTGGCTTCAAGTGTTGAGCAAATCAGTACACACCGCCCAGAGAAACATCTCGGCGACCTCGCGAAGCTCTGCATAGATGTGTTTCGTAGTCAGTTCATTGCCATTATTGGCAACGTCGGCGTCGCCTTTCCGATTGCGCTTGCCGTCGGCATGATGTGGCAATGGTTCGGTCACTTCCCCATCAGCCCAGCCAAAGCTGATCACTTGCTGCATGACCTTAGCCCGATTGATAGCCTCGCTATTTTTCACGCAGCTATTGCCGGATTTTTCCTATTTTTGTCGGGGATTATTTCCGGCTATTACGACAATAAAGCGGTCTACTCTCGCATTCCTGAGCGCATTACGGCACACCGCGCTCTGCGCTGGATGTCGCGACAGCGCCGCGAGCGAATCACAAAATATCTGCACCATAACCTAGGCGCTTTAGCCGGCAACTTCTACTTCGGCATCATGCTCGGCAGCATGGGCACCGTCGGCTTTTTATTCGGGCTACCCTTAGATATTCGCCATATCGCCTTCTCTACCGCCAACTTCGCCTACGCCTTAGTAGCTTTCGACTTCGCCTTGAGCTGGCAAGTAATAGTGGTTAGCAGTGTCGGCATTGCAATCATCGGTCTGGTGAACTTGGGCGTAAGCTTCAGCTTGGCGTTGATGTTGGCGCTGAAGTCTCGCGGCGTGAAGTTTCGCCTTTGGTGGCCTCTGCTAAAGGAGATTTTGCAGCAATTGAAGCAGCGGCCAATGACCTTGCTCTGGCCTGTTAAAGTCGTTGAAAACAACTAGTTTTTAAGCAGCAAAAAGCCCGCAGATGCGGGCTTTTTGCTTATCTACACCCTTTACCTACTCGGTAGTGAGGGCAAGCTAGGGATAGGAACAACAAGCGGAATCAATGGAATCCGTATGGTATTGGCATAGGCATCACCGACATTCTTCGGTTGCGCAGTCGGCACCATAATCTGCCATTGAGTGCCGTCTACTTCAGTTGTAGACAGTGGCAAGAAGGCGTTATCGCTGTCATGAGTGACGAAGTAATGAATGCCATTGGCACCATAAGCACCTTGGCGCTCATCGCATGTCACCTTGCCATCCCCATTTAAGTCTTTGTACGCATTCACCACACGTGGGTCAGATGAATCCTCGCCGGGGAATGGGCGTGCGACAGGATCATCGCCGGTGCCATCATCAAGACAGGCATCATCACGATAAAATGGCACAACCAATGGATTGGCTAAGGATGTAGCCCCTGTCATCTGGAAGGTATAGACCATAGAGCCACTATCACCCTTGCCAGATATTTGCTCCCAGTTACTAAAGGCTAAAGGCAGATTAAATGTAGCATCGGCAACATCTAAAAATAGCGGGCAGCGACCATTGGCATTCGGCGGTTTAGGGCCATCAACCGTGATGCATTGGTTAACAAATGGTATCGGCGCGATAGCATCGATCTGACCGATATCATCGTTTATGCCATCAATAGGCACGCCTTGTGGGCGCAGCACCGTGTAGTAGCGACCAGCCTTCACGCCAGCTGCTCGCTCCGCCGCCGTTGGGATCATCGCACTACGATTGTAGTCCCAGCTAGTGTAGAGGCCATCGGGCGGAATCGGATGCACACGAATGAGGTAACGATAACTAATGGCATCACGATAAAACACTTCGGTTTTCGTTACGTTAGTACCTGAGTCAGCCCCCCAAACCTCACGCATACAGCGCACAGGCCCGCAACGCTCACCCAAGATCACGGAGTTAGCTTCCCAGTTCACTTGCTCATCTTCGAAGCCAACCAAAGAAATAGTTGAGTCCGGTGACTGCTGAAAAGCCCTACCTTTCCAACGATCGATAAGGTCAGGCCGTGAGTCTTTGATAGTCGTCCAGTCTGGCTTCGCTGTACCTGGCGCCTTGATACGGATATCGCGCACCATCCAACGCCCTGTAGCCTCCCAACGATAAGTATCGGTGGACACTACTACGCCATCACGAGCAAAACGGTCATCAGACTCTTTCGCCGTTTCTGGGCTGCCATTTGGGCAAACCTTACCTTTTAGGTTTTGGCCATAACTAGTATTGCTAACACCTAGAGCTTCAGGATCATCTCGATTAAAAAAGCTCTTATCGATCCACTGATCAGCATTTGCGTTGCGCTTGAACTTAACGTAATGCTGGCCCTTGAATGAAGACCCACCTTCTTTTTGCACAAGGTAAACCACACGCTCAGCAACAGGATCAGCAACATCCATCAGTCGCACCATCTGTGTCTTCTTCACGCCCGATGGCAGTGCACCTGGAGGTGCCATTTTGCCGGCATCGCTGGCCATAAAGACCACTTCATCATCCATGTCCAAACCAGGAACTGGGTCTTTTTTTGGATCTTCGTACACTGCGTTGCAGACGTTAGGATTGGTTTTTGTCGTGTTATTTTTCTCTTCACGATCATCCACAGGGTTCCAACGTTCAATATCCCAAGCATAGGTAAGCTCAGGGTCGGTGCCTGAGTAGACAGAGAATGTTGATCCCGAGTTTGCCAAGAAGAAGGTAAATTTCTCATCAACTTGTACTGGTATTTCTTCGAAACCTAAACCATTCCATTTGTAAGCAGCAATCTCTTCAACCGGCACTAATACAGGGACTTGCGCCTCTGGAATGATGGGATAAATAAACACGCCGTTATGTGCATCTCGGACCTCACCAATACGCAATGGATCGCGCAGAACATTGAGTGCCGACAATGCCTCTGTTTCTGCAGACTGCCCGGTAATATTTGCCCCTGATGGATAAGGAAAGCCTTGGCCAACGGCTGGCAATGTAGACCAACCGAGCAATTGAGCACCAGTCATCACCACCGCCTCTGTATGACGAGCTGGCTTTATGCTGGTTAGCGCCGTGATAGGGTCGTCCTGCAGACCAATAAAGCGGCCAACACCATCCATAAATCGATCGAAAATAGTGACTGGGTCGCTACCGGCACCGGCGGCGCTGCTGCCAGCGGCGATCAAGCTGTCATCGCCAGCCAACACACTAGCAAAGCTCTCTCCTAGACCCGTCATAGCGGCAATAAATTGCTCGCCTGCAGTCGCTGGATCTCCACTCAACAAAGCCATTAGCGCGTTGTTAAGAGAGGCAGTGAACTTAGCAATAGCACCGATAATACCGGTACCGTAGTCAGGCTCGTAATCGCTTACAACAGGAGGCTCACCGCCATCTGAGCCCGGAACAAGCGCAGGTGCATCGCCAGTAAACGGTTGCTCTTGACCATCTGTCACCGGACAGTTCGCTGGCAGGCTCAGCAAATCGGTGTAAATAATACGGCCATCCGTACGCATGAATCGGGCCTTTTGGCAGCGCGCACTGATGCTGTTACGTGGGTACTCATGCGGATCCTCACCGGCAAACGGTGGCGTATTGTCAGCAGGTGGTGTCGGAGTTTTACCACCGTCATAGACAATCATGGCCGACCCCACGCCATCGCCATAGCCAGCTTTCGACGGCATGCTCAATGGCAAGCCGAAGTATGGCTCGGTATCGGGGTAGCGATCAGCCAAGAAGGCATTGCGATCGATGACACAAAAGCTAACACCACCCGCAGCACACTTAGCTACGCGCTGATAATAAACATCAACGTTGTCGGCACCGATCGTTCGCGCCATGACCTCAGCAGTAGTCATGCTGACCTGATGATCGCCAAATGCTGGGTGCAGCAAGACATTTTTAGGAGGCAATGGCTGACCATCAAGATCAGGAAGTGTGTGATTAGGCTCGCCCAAGGTAATGGGCTGACCATCGAGCATGACAGTACTCACGCCATCGCCTAAATGCTGGGCGTAGCCATTGTTCTCAGCACGATCCCACAACATCTGCACCAGCCCTAAAGTCAGCTGCTGATCAATGGTGTTGGGATAGGATGGGTAATACACACGCGCATAGCCATCGAAGTCGACACTGCGCTGCAAGAGCGTGCTGTAGTTCATCCCCGGCACGCCGAGCGCGCCGCGATGGATATCAGGTGACACCGCCACAACTACGCCGCCATCGATACCACCTTGGCTATTACCATCGTAGAAAATATCGCGGTTATCGATTAATGGTCGGCCATCAGGTGCCTGGAAGGCCGAATCTGTGATCAAACCATTAGGATCTTTCAGTAAGCGTCCCATCGCGACAAAATGCAAAATGCCCTGCTGCACACGATCAGATAACGTCGGGAAATTCGACATATCTAGCAGCAGCGTGAGGGCATTGATGACATCTCCAGCACCGGACATGCCAACCCAATCAAGCGCGCAGAACGTGTAGTTATGCTCATTGCTGAAGCGTCTCAGCTGGCCTTGCCCAACTTCATTTTGACTGCCAAACAAGCCATGACCATAGAGCGATACTCGTGAAGGCCGCACATCGTAGCTGGCATTGTCAGTGGCAGTCGTGCTGCCACTAAACGCCGCACGCGGAATATGGCAGGTAAATGGCACATCCACAGTCGGCTGAAGCGGGAATGGCTTTGGCACGTCATATGGGCCGGGGAAGGGGTTTTCTATACCGTAATAGAAACGCCCGCCAATTTGCCGGTCAAGCGTCCCAGAGCCTAAGTCACTAGTACTTAGCGGGCCCAAAGGTAGATCCGGCAAAGCACTTAACTGATCGGCTGGAAGTTGCGCCTTGTCGATAAAGTTAGGCACGGTAATTTTGCCTTTAATCACACGGGCAATGCAGTTATCCGTGTTGCCCGCCGTGGTGCAGTCATCTTTACCGGCATTAAAGGCATTATCTTGCACGCTATCGATAGCGAAGCTAGGCAGCTTACCTTTAAGGGTGGCATCACGTATCGCTAGCATACGTCCAGTTAGGCTACGCTCACTGGCCACTGTGAAGTCCCAAGCGCTATACAGCGTTTTACGCTCAATTGCTGCCTCGCTTTCAAGCTCAGCAAAAATAGCGTCAAGCTCACCGCAACGCTTACCCACAACAGGAATAGCACGAAGAGGGCTATCGCTAGTATCTCGGCAGAGAGAGAAGCCTGCTGTTGAAGCAATGACATCACCATTTGCGTCTCTTAAGTCACGCAGAGCCACTATGTAGCGGTGCCCTTCCTCAAAGTTAATGCCTGGGCGAATCATTAATGCTGGCCCTGGATCACTTGTTGGATCAACACCATCCACTAGTGACACTAGTGGTTTAGCCGCACCATTACAGCCATCGCGGAAGGTTTGAATTGCAGATGCCAACTCGGCAGAGTCTGCCAACTCAGCCACAGTCTGCACAGGCCCAGGCAAATCACAGGGCGTATAACGCGTACGATTATTATCAATTTCCGCCCAAACGAGATGGCGTTTTTTAGCCGTAGCATCCCAGATAATGATTGCAGAGTTAGCACGCAGGCTATTTGACATCGCCTGTGCTGCAACACCAGAAGCCTGTCCTGCACCCGGCTTACCAAGGCGTGGTACTGGCCGCGCATTAGCAGTTTGATCCAAGTCCAAGCCTGGCACGCGCAATAAAATTGCTTGGCCTGGCGAGAAGCCATCAGCTCGATTCTGATCACTGACATCAACAGGACGGCCAGCAATATTGCGCGGCGGCGCTAGTGGGTTGATATTGACCTGAATGCCGGTGTCGTTGCTCGCCACTGCCTTGGTGAAATGGTTGTTAGGGAATGGCAACAAGCAAGCGGCGGGATCAATAAAGTCACAGCCTGTCGCTTGAGCCTTTAAGATTTCCGGCAATAGCGTTAACTCTGCTGGCGCTGCCAATGAGGGAGCTGATGGATCGCCACCATCGCCAGGCACGCCTGGAAAAGCCGGAACATCTGGAATGACTGCAAACAGCTCAGCCAATCCATCAAAAACAATACACGCTGGGCTTAATGGGCCCGCCACTTCATGGCAGCCATCAGCAACGGTTTCTGCTAGATCACCAAAAGTACTAGAAAGGCCTAGAAGCTGCATGAATCGATCCAGACCAATACCGAGGATGCAAGAGCCAAAATCCCAAGCAATTGCACAATCTGTAAGCGCTGGAGGTAGGTTACGTGGATCGGTTGGAGCCACATCAAAGAGCGGGTTATAAGCCTGCAGGCGCAATAAAGGTGCTGTCAGTGGCCCTAAAGAAACAATTTCCTCATAGCCAACAACATCCCCCGTAGGGTCGACATAGCTAAACTCATCCTCAGGAATAATGTAGCCAAAACTATTTTGCGTCAGCCCCAGCAGCATGGTTTGCGTCTTCAGCGGCTCCCCGTCAGGAGAGTCCTCCGCCAAGCCACGAATATAACGACCAAAACTACCGGTCGCCTCACCAGGGATGGTGACAATCTCTAGGCGGTTCTGTAGTGGGTTAGCCGAATTTTTAGTACCCAGACTGACACGACTGACATATGTACGCGCCATGGGTGCTGGCTGTGGCAGCTGGTTTTGCACACCCTCAAAGGCCTCAATAATCGCGGCTGGAATTTGATCTAGCCCCGGGATATCACTGAAAGGTAGTTGGCTAAATTGATAGTAACCGTTGAACTGACCTATCAGGCCTACGCCCAGAAACAAGGGGTTGGTGACAGGCAAGATGGCTTCAGCGCTACGCGCCTCCAGCACAGGGTCAATGGCAACAGCACTAGCAGCCAAATCATTAAGTGCTGCATCGACAAGGTTCTTGCCTCGAGCACGCACGCGATCATAAACGGTATCGCCAGTGGCACCATCAGTTGAGCCACTGGGTGAAGCGTCAGCAATTGGGCCATTAAAATATAGCGCCGTACCTTGGAAGCGCGCCTCTAACTCGCGCGTTGAACCCAACGGATAGTCTGGGTGCGGTAAACGCAGCACTTCTCCTTCGCCGCCAGGGATTTTATAGTCATTTGCACCGACACTAGTGGGGTGAGCCGAGTACTGCATCATGCTCGCCAATAGCCTACTGCTAGCCGGCTCCGCATCATCAGCCTTTGCCATCAACAAGGTGGCAATTTTGTCGGTCTGATGATGTTTGGCATCACGATATTGCGGACGACGATAGTTATTAAACTGCACTGTTTTACGCGACATAGACAGCTGCGCGGGCCGTGACTGCGCAATCGCCTCAATCGTTGAGGCAGCAGCACCGGCGAGCAACTTCTCATTAATCCACTCACGCGGCACACCACCCCACAAGCCCTGCAAGTCGGCGCCGGCATGTGTATGAGTCTGACCAAACAAGACATTGCGCGGCAGAATACAAGCACCTGCGTCACAGCTGGCTTTATTTACTGCCGCACGCATAGCATCTTGAATTAAGTTACCGGCACCAATGGCATCGACTGTGACAAAGGCCACACGCTCACTGGATTTTGGATCAAGAATAACCATGACTCGCACCGAGATTTCATCATCACAATGCAACTCGGTACGCTTCGCTGCGGTCAACTCATGACTAAAACAAGAGGCTCCCGCTGGCGCATTAGAAATGGACACTGGTGCATCACCAAAGGTGAGCTCAGGGAAAGGTCCGAAGCCTGGCACTAACTGGAATGGGCCAAAACCATAACCACCTAAATGGAAGCGCTGAAGACGCTCGCCACCTTGATAAGACTCCATTTGACCAGCCACCTGCTCATCCGTCGGCGCTACTGAACGCGATGCTGCACCGACTTGCAGAAGCTTGGCTTCTTCATCATTTTTGATGGTAATAACTTGGCTGCTAGTGCCTAATCGCGCACCACTGACACTGTTCAAAACCACAGTCAGTGTCTCATCGCGCTCCTCATAGGCATCGCCGCGAATAG
>JAGPVX010000057.1 GCA_018066805.1 Paraperlucidibaca sp.
CACTAGCACCCATTGATTAATTTGGGATTAGTGAGGCCTTCACACGAATCTCATAAGCCCATTTTCGCCAAGTCTCCTGTATCCACTGCAAGAGCTTAAGCAAACACTTAAAACTGTGTCCGGGATTAGTTGACCACTACAGTTTCCAAGGTTGATAGTTTAGTGCTCCATTGCTCTAAATCAGGTGATTTTGGTGCCCAAACCGTCAACTGTTCAGGCGTATAGTTTCGTGCAGCCAAGAGGTGTACTGATGCAGTGAACAAAGCAACAATTGATTCTACGTCGCGACTAGTTGAAGTTCTAATATTCATGATCTAAGCATCATCAATGCCGAATTTAGTTAGCTTCTGCAGTAGCCTTCACCGACAACAACTGTCAGACAGTTAGTTTTTCCACTCAACCATTTCATGCCAGTTCCATCACCGTCTGTTGCATGGATAGACACAGCCTCTTCATTGCGCTCAAACACGATTTCTTTACCAACAGCCTTACCTTGGAAAGTCGAAAGGCCATCTAAGTTTTGAATTGTGATTTCATAAATCCCCTTACCACCAGCCAGCTGAAGGAATGTTCCTTCGACCCCAGTCCACTTACCAAGCCACAGATCGGTCTCAATAGCTGTACTTATGCCTGAAGTATCAGTTAAGCCTGCCTCCTCAGTGCTCGAATTAAACCGACCACAGCCAGCGGTTAGTGAAACCAAAATAGCGCATACAGTTGGTACCCAGAATTTAGATTTCATAGTAATTGGATACATTTAAGGCCTCCTAGTTAACGACTGAACATTTTAAGTCACCACAGGACTTATGGTTACCTGTCAAAGTCGATGACTACGCCTTCACAAGTCCACTCATGGTTAATTTAAAGAAGCTCATCAGGTGGCACGATAGGTAAAACAAGACTAGATGGGTGTTTCGCGTCGTTGTAGATAGTAATAGTGCCTAGCAAGGATTGAAGCAATGTGGGCAATGATGGAATCCCTTGAGGCAAATTGCTCGGCCCAATTGAGACGCGAAGGCTATGCCCCTTGGCTACCACTGCACTAGTTGTAAAAATTTCCACGGGTACAAGTACTGGCTCGTTGGGAGTTACAGGTAGTACTGAATCTGCTGTAAAGGGATGCCACGGCTGAATACTCTGGCCATCAAGCTTACGGGAGCGGCTTTCATCAACTTTTCGGAAAGAAACTGCTTGTAAACCGTTGGATAAAGGAACAGCTGCTCCACTAGGGCTTACGTCAGATATACGAACGGACAAGCTGGCATCAGATGCAGTAGTCGCCATCCAAATATCGGCCTGCATTGGCCCATTAATATAATAGTCCTCTTCCATTGGTGCCGTCTGGTAGCTAATTGATAGGGCGTCAGCAATTCTATTATCGGTTGTACAGGGCGTTGGAATCAGTCCTAACAAACCGCCTGTCCATTGTGCTGTACTAACAGAGCATAGGCCATCTAGTGGTACTGACAAGTTAACTTCTTAGCTCAGCAATAGTTGACCACTACAACCTTTACGCCTTTAAGCAACCACTGCTCTCCACACTGTGAACGCAGCTGTCCTATTGCGTCGATAATGACTTGCTGTGGTTAGGTGTCTTCCAAGATTGAATAAGTTGGAAACTGCTGCATGATTTGTAAGAAATAGCTGAGCCTGGCTCGGCGATTTAAACCGCCTCATTCCTCGCTCTCGAAATCGCGTCAACTCATGCGATTGCTCTGCCCTGTTGTTCGCGTACTTAGCTGTATTGTGATGAGCAGTCGGCATTAGCTCGCGTTGCGCAACTTTGTAGCTGGCCAACTTATCAGTGACTATTGTTCGTGGCTCACCGCCATGATTGCGCAACAAGCGCTTAAAGAATTGCTTTGCTGCCGCACCATTGCGCCTACTCTGAACAAAGACATCGACCACTTCTCCATCCTGATCGACGGCTCGCCACAAGTAGTGCTGCTTTCCGTTTAGCTTGATAAATACCTCATCAAGATAAAACGTATCGCCGAACCCACTATGTCTTTGCTTAAGCTTACGAGCATAGCTAGGTCCGAATTTGATACACCACAATCGGATCGACTCATAACTGACAGAGATGCCCTTCTCTGCCAGCAAGTCTTCGATGTCACGAAAGCTCATGTTGAATCGATAATAGATCCAGACTGCATAGCTAATGATGCTGGGATGAAAGCGGTGTCGTTTGTAGGTACTCATGACCAAATTATCTCAACCAGCGAGTTAACTTGTCAGTACCTTGCCAACTTATCAGTGACTATCGTTCGAGGCTGACCGCCGTGGCTACGCAATAAGCGTTTGAAGAATTGCCTAACTGCTGCACCATTTCGGCGACTCTGAACATAGACATCGACCACTTCACCATCCTGATCGACGGCTCGCCACAAGTAGTGCTGCTGTCCATTTATCTTGATGCATACCTCATCAAGATAAAACGTATCGCCAAATCCGCGATGTCTTTGCTTAAGCTTACGAGTATAGCTAGGTCCGAATTTGATACACCACAATCGGATCGACTCATAACTGACAGAGACGCCCTTCTCAGCCAGTAGATCTTCGATGTCACGAAAGCTCAGGCTGAAGCGATAGTAGACCCATACCGCATAGCTGGTGATGCTGGGATGAAAGCGATGTCGTTTGTATGTGTTGATCGACAAGTTATCTCAACCAGCGAGTTAACTTGTCAGTACCCCGTCGCTACAACAACGCCCGCCAGCAACTCCTTAACCGCAACACTGTCATCGATCAAGCGCGCGACATCCAGCGCAAGACCCTCGGCAATCACGCGCTTACTGAGCATGAACTCTTGTGGCCTATTCACGCAGTCAGCAGCAATGAGCTGCCCCGCTTTAAAGTAAAACGCGGCGAAGCTTCGGCCAGTCTCTTTATCGCCGCGAATGACTAGCTGATCGTAGCCTAGGCTAAGGCCGGCAATTTGCAGCTTTAGATCATATTGATCAGACCAAAACCACGGCAGGTTTTTGTGCTCTTTGCTCAACCCACACATCGTTGCTGCGGCCACTTTGCCTTGCTCACCGGCATTGGGCACAGACTCAAGGCGCATGCGGCGCTGATAGATTCGGTTGAAATGATTGGCGCAGTCGCCAGCAGCAACTATCGATGGATCATTGGTGCGGCAAAACTCATCGACAATAATGCCGTTTTCCACGGCAATGTCAGCCGCTTCCGCAAGCTCAACATTCGCGATAACACCAACGCCAACGACCACGATATCGGCAGGAAAAATAGCGCCGTTGCCGCACAGTACACCTTCCACTCGGCCATCGCCAAGCAAGCTCATAACCGATACACCGGTATGAATTTGCACACCTTCTTCGCCGTGCACGCGGGCGTAAAATGCCGACAACTCAGGCGCGGTGACACGCTGCAAAATGCGCTCAGCCATCTCCAGCACAACCACCTGCAGGCCTTGTTTACGCAGCGATGCCGCGGTCTCTAAACCAATATAGCCACCGCCAATAATCACGGCAGTTTTGGCCTGAGCCAGCTCGGCTTGAATGCCTTCGACATCGGCAATATTGCGCAGGTAATGCACACCTTTGAGCTCGCTACCGGGCAACTCAACTCGTCTCACGCGAGCACCCATGCACAGAGCCAACTTGTCATAGGCCAACTCTGCGCCATCACTCAAGGTGATGGTTTGGTGCTGCCTATCGATCGCCGTTACACGGCCTTGGCGAAACTGAATATCATTTTTTTCATAAAATGATATTGGACGAATCGCCAACTCGGCAGTGGTTTTATCGCCTGCCAAAAAAGTCTTCGACAGCGGCGGCCGATGATAGGGCAGATGCGGCTCCTCCCCTATCAGCACGATATCGCCATCCCAGCCCTCTTGGCGCAGGCTAGTGACTACTTGCGCGCCAGCATGACTGGCACCAATAACAAGGGCTGTTTTTTTCATGATGGCCTGCCTTATTTTTTCGCGGTCAGCGTGACCATCATCTTCGAGTAACCACGGACAAAGTTAGACTGCACGCGCTCGGGTTCAGATAGCATTTTGATATCGTCGAAGCGTGCCAACAATTCTTCCCAAAGGATGCGAATCTGCATTTCAGCCAAACGGTTGCCCATGCAGCGATGTATCCCAAAACCAAATGACAGATGACTACGTGCATTTTTTCTATCGATGATGAAGTCATCTGGGCGCTCGATCATGCGCTCATCGCGGTTGCCAGAGGCATACCACATGAGGACTTTATCGCCCTTCTTGATTAGCTGACCATTCAGCAAAACATCCTGTGTCGCGACGCGGCGCATATAAGCCAGCGGGGTTTGCCAGCGAATAATTTCCGAAACCATATTGGGGATAAGACTGTGGTCAGCTTTCAGCTTGGCAAACTCATCGGGGAAGCGATTCATGCCTAAAATGCCACCGGTCATGGAGTTTCGTGTGGTGTCGTTTCCACCAACAATGAGCAGCGCGAGGTTGCCAATAAACTCCATCGGGCGACGCACCAAATCTTTAGTTGCTTCGTTGGATTGCAGCAAGCTGATTAAGTCGAAACCACCCTCGCCACCCGCAGCTTTTATGGCTGCCTTGGCATGCCAAAGCTCTGAAAACTGTTTGGCCATATCGGCAACACCAATAAAGGTCTCGTCCATATCTGCAGGACCGCCAGTTGTCTCAGGGCTGCCAGCGGCTAAGTCTGACCAATAGACTAATTTACGGCGACGCTCATAAGGGAAGTCAAACAAAGTTGCGAGCATGCGTGCAGTCAGTTCAACAGATACTTCCTCAACCCAATCAAAGGGCACACCAACCGGCAAGTTATCCAAAACATCCTGAGTACGGGTGCGAATTAAAGCTTCCATCTCCTTCAGGTTTTTCGGTGCCACTACGCCCTGAACGGCCTGCCGCTGCAAGTCATGCTTAGGCGGATCCATGGCAATAAACATTTCAACCTCTAGCCCCTCCGGTGCATCACCCAGCAAAATTACCGGCTCAGAAGAGAATAACTCATGGTTTTTATCGACGAATAAAATGTCTTCATAACGCATCACCGACCAAAATGGTCCAAATGCGCTTTTCTTCTGGAAATGCACAGGCGCTTCATCACGCAGGCGCTTGTAATAAGACTGCCAGCGATCTTGCTTGTATAAAAACGGGTTGCTTAGATCAATATCTTCGAGCGCTAGTGTCGACACATCGGGAATCGGCGTTTCCACAAAATCAGGGAAACCCTTCGCGTTGGTGACGCGCTTTTTGGCTTTCTGAAATAGGTGCATGCCCTTCACTTGTAAGTGAATTGGCACGAGGGCACTTGCTCTATCGATGACTGAGGTTATAAGCGTCATAGTTTTTTCCTAGCAATACGTAAGGTGATTTACATTTGATATTCAGGAAGATGCAGGACCATGCCGGCCATGGCATCGGACACCTGGATCTGACAGGAAAGGCGCGAGGTGACGGCCTTTTCTGGCGTCATATCGAGCATTTGCAACTCATCGGCGCTAGCGCTACCGGTTGCCCCAATCCATTTAGCATCCACGATGACGTGGCAAGTGCCGCAAGCGCAGGCGCCGCCGCAGTCGGCATCGATGCCGGGCACGCCATTGTCCATGGCTATCTGCATGAGCGACTTACCTGTCTCAAGTTCTACTTCATGCTGTGTTCCATCATGCTCAACAAACGTAATGCTACCCATGAGTTCATCTCCGATAATAATGACTGCATCTGGCGTGATGCCGCTGCTGCAGAAAATCCACGCGTACACTTAGAAATCTCAGATTAGGTGGATCTGCCGCAGTGCGTGAGGTCATTTCTTGACAACACAGGGTCATTTCAAGACAATTTGTGCCAAATAAGCGGCCTAGAGCTGCGCTTCATAAACATCCACACGAGCAAAGCACAAGACATGGATACGCCAAATATTCCATCCAACTATTCACGCTTAATTGGCCGCGAATTAGAGCTACAAGTGCGCGACCTGCCCAAATTGCTGAAGTTCACGCAGCTCAGCGGCGAGCAACTTATGCAGGAAGACACACTCCTAACCAGTCGCCAGCAAATTCAAATTCTCGAAAATGGCTTACAACTCTCGGAGCATGAAGCTTTTGGTTTACGTCTGGGCAAGCGCCTAACGCCATCAACTCATGGCGCCATGGGCTTTTTAGCGAGCAGTAGCCCCAATCTGCTCATGGCGCTAAAGGCGTTTCAAGCATTTTTGCCAACACGCATCAGCTTTGCTCGCCTCACGTTAGACAGCAGCGCATCTTGGCTAGAGTGTCATATCTACTTTGATGCCGAGCTCAGCCCTGAAGTGCATCGCGCACTATCGGAAACCTGCGCAGTGGTATTTTTCGAATGCGCAGAATTTATTATCGGGCGGCCATTAACAGAAGCACACCTCAGCTTTATGCATAAGCAGCCCGCCTACGTCGAACACTATGCGGACTATTTAGCCGGCAGCTATGAGTTTTCAGCGCCTCACTTGCGCGTAAAAATACCCATGGCGGCCTGTCATATTCCCAATGCATCAGCCAACCACGACAGCTATGCCCTGGCCATGCAGCAGTGCGAAAAAATGCTCGCGCAACTGAACTCGCAAAAGCATAGCTTCACCTACCAAGTGCAAAAAATGATGCTGTCACACCCATTAGGCACGCTCAGTGAAGAAGACGCCGCCGCCACTTTATTTATGAGTAAGCGCACGCTCGCTCGGCGACTAGAGCAAGAAGGTACGGCTTATCGGCAAGTACGAGATAGGATCTTGGCGCAGCAAGCCAGCAGCTATTTGCGTAACAGCGACATTTCAATCGATGCCATTGCCGCCCTACTGAACTACCACGACAACGCGAACTTTCGTCGCGCATTTAAGCGCTGGTTTCAGGTCTCGCCGAATGAGTATCGCCAGCAAGTGACGAAGTAGCATCTGAGAGATTTTAGTGCGACCGAATAAATGCAGCAATCTCATCCAGTGCTAGGTTGGCATCTTCAATGAATGCACTAAACATTTGGAAGTTATGCCACATGCCAGGATAAATGTGGCATTGCGCCTCAACCCCAGACTCGCTCGCATATCGCGCGAGGCGCCGCGCATCATCCAGCAAAATTTCCTCGCTACCGGCTTGCACCAACATCGGAGGCAAGTTACGCAAACTGCCAAATAATGGTGATACACGAGGGTCACTAGCCGAAATATCGCCGCGATAACTGTCTCCGCCACGACGCAATGCATGCGCTGTCACCATGGGGTCGCGCCCTGCCATCTGGGTGACCGATGGCAAGCTCAAAGTAATATCAACATAGGGCGAAATCATCAGTAGTGCGGCAGGCAACGCTTGTGAACGATCACGTAATGTCTGCGCCATCGATAAGATAATTGCGCAGCCACCAGAATCGCCGCCAAAACTAATTTGGCTAGGAAGCCAACCCGCATCAAGCAAAGCTTGATAGCAGGCTAAGCCGTCGACCATGGCAGCCGGATAGGCATACTCAGGCGCGCGGCGATAGTTGACCATGACCACTTTAGACTGCGCACGAACGGCTATTTCACTTCCCAGCGCACGATGGGTATTCGCTGACCCTGCAAAAAAAGCACCGCCATGAAAATGCAGCAGCACGCGATCAGCCTGCAACGGTGTGATGTACTCCACCGACACTCCGGCTAATGTCGCGGCCTCGATAGCTACATCTGGGTGCACGCGAAAGAGCGCCGCACCACCCTCCATTGCTGAACGCAACAGCGTGAGCGGTATCGGCAAGCGACTTGGCAGTTTAAAGCTGGCTCTTAATGCAGCCTTGACTAATGTTGATGCAACCGCCGCTGATACGTTCATCCAACCTTACTCACTTTGCTTTTTCGTTTAAGTAAATTGATACGCTGCTCATACCCCGCGTGCGCCTCATGATCGAGCTCATTAAGAATACGAGTATCGTCAATTAGACGCCGCCCACGCAGTTGTAGCCAACTCGGAATTAAGGTGTAGGCGCGATGAGCCACTTGTAAATAATCAGGCACAGCAACCATCAGGCGTGGCTTGATCAGTGACGCAACCACGGCATCTGCCACCTGCTCTGGTGTAACAGCAGGGATGATGCTCGCCGCCTTATCGGTACCCGCTGTAAGCTCAGTCAGTACTTTAGAAGGCATGATGCAGGTGAACTCAACGCCACTGTCGCGATACTCTCCTGCCACCGACTCAGTCATGCCCACTACCGCAAACTTGGTACCGCAATAAATCGCCGAGCCCGGTAAAGCAAAGCGACCCGCTAGTGACGCAATATTGACAATATGCCCACTCTGGCGCTCCAAGAGCTTCGGCAAGGCCACTTGCATGCCATGGATCACACCACGGAAATTAATATCGATTTGCGCATCGGCTAACGCTGGATCTTCATCCAAAAAATAGCCCATTGGCATGATGCCTGCGTTGTTAATAAGCCCATACAGCGAGCCCAGTGCCGCTTCCGTTTCAGCAATAAATTGCGCAAAAGACTCACGCTCACGCACATCCAAACGTCCAGCATGAGCCCCTATACGCTTAGCCTCGCGCTGCGCCAGCTCCAGATCAATATCGCCGATACTAACTCTAGCGCCCTGCGCTGTTAATGCCTCGGCGATAGCTAGCCCGATGCCGCGCGCGCCGCCCGTAATGGCGATGACTTTTCCAACTAAAGCATTACGAGGTGATGTCATGGTACTAGCTCCAAAAGTTCATTATTAAGCGCGGGTAACTCGATATTCATCTAAATTAAACTGACTCAGCTGGCGCTTCATCTCCAGCGTACTCCATGGCCATACCGTGCTATTACGGCCATTACGGTCAATAAAGTAGCTGGTGCAGCCACCGCGATTCCACACAGAATCTTCGAGAGCCGACTGCACTCGAGCATTGAAATCAGCAACGCGAAGCGGATCCGTTTCTATGCTACGAAGATTCAACTCTCGCGCCTTCTCAATAGCATCCACGACATAGGCCAGCTGCGCTTCGATAATCAGAAACGCCGATGAACTCACTGCGATATTGGGACCAAACATGAGAAAGGCGTTGGGACAGTCGGCCACCATTGTCCCCATATAGCCTTCGGGACTGCCTTGCCAAACATCTGACATTCGCTGGCCATAACGATTAAATACACGCTTGGCAATCGGTGGCTCAGCAATCTCAAAGCCAGTGCCTAAAATGATGACATCTGCTTCATAAGTGCTGCCATCGGCGGCAACTAGCGTATTACCTGTCACTTTAGCCAATGCACTACTGACCACATCCACATTGGGCTGAACCAATGCTGGATACCAGTCGTTCGACTGCAAAACACGCTTGCAGCCAATGGTGTATTGCGGAGTCAGGCGACTACGTAGCATCGGATCTTTGACTGCGCGATGTAAATTAAACTTCGCTAGACGCTGAAACTGCTTCATCGCGGCGATGTTTTGCATGCCGCCATTGAGCGTTTCAAATATGCCAAAAACGGCGCCACGGACAGCGAGCTGAGCCAACGGCAAGCGCTTAAATAGGCGCTGAACAATGCCTGGCAAAGCTTGGTCCATTTTCGGTAAAACCCAATGCGGCGTGCGCTGAAATACCGTGAGCTTGCCAACAGTCGGCTGAATCGCTGGAACAAACTGAATGGCAGACGCGCCCGTGCCAATGACAGCGACTCGTTTATTGTTCAAATCGATATCGTGGCGCCAGCGCGATGAGTGAAACACATCACCGGAAAACTCACTTAAGCCCGGCACATTTGGCAGCACGGGTTCGTGCATAGGACCACCAGCCATGATGACAAAGCGCGCATGAAATTCGCCGTGATTTGTTTGTAAATGCCAGCATGCGTCCGTGTCTGACCATGCCGCCGTGATGACTTCGTGCTGAAACTTCACCATCGGTAACACGCGATAAGACTCTGCTACACCTTGTAAATAAGCCTTAATTTCAGCTTGGCCAGCAAATACTCGGCTCCACGATGGATTGGGTGCAAATGAAAACGAATACAGCGCAGATGGCACATCGCAAGCACATCCCGGATACGTATTTTCACGCCAAACACCGCCTAGTTCATCGGCCTTTTCGAGCAGCAGCACATCATTTATGCCTGCTTCTCGCAGTTTTATAACGGCACCTATACCGGCAAAGCCGCCACCAACAACAATGACTTCGTGCATTTTTATGCTGACACTCATGCAACACCTATAGTTTGTGACTGACTAGCCATTATCGGAACACAATGTCACTTAATGAATAAATCGTCAATATAATCTGCTATCGTCAACTACCCCCTGCCTCAGCTAAGATTCCTCCATGACTGAAGACAAGCCCCTATCTCGAGCCGAACGCAATCGCCTGCAATTACGAGCAGATATTCTGCAGGCGGCATTTATTGAGTTTTCCGACCGTGGCTATCACCAAACGGCTATCGCTGATATTGCGCAGCGCTTAGGTATTGGGCATGGCACGTTTTATCGCTATTTCGACAATAAGCGCGATATTTTGGAGCATGTGATTAACGATACGGCGATGCAATTAATTGCCCTGCTCGCCGCTGAAAATGCGCCGAATGCAGTGCAAACACTCGCTGAGTATCGCGAGCAATGCCAGCGCATTGCCCAACGATTTAGCGAATTTGCATACGCTAATCCTAAAATGCTGCGCTTGGTTTTGCTTGAAGCCACATCGATTGATGCTGACATGACGCAACGCGTCTTTGCTTTAATTAACACCGGTGGCCAGCTCACCGCCGAATATTTAGCTAATGGCGTGAAGCATGGTTTTTTGCGATCGGACTTAGATACCACCAACACCGGCCACGCCATTGTCGGCATAATCATGGCCGGCATGTTTCGCCTGTTGGCCGACCCAGACAATACCAGTGTACTCACATCCTATGGCGAAGCCTGCGTCCGACTCATAACTGAAGGCATGGCTAAAACCTAATGGTGTAGTCTGGTGCCGCCAGAAAGCCTTACTAAGCAGTGCGCTCTCTACGGCACCACACCCATTACCTAGTCGAACTACAGTGTCCCAATTTAGCCATTTTTAGCTTAGATACTTCTTTTTTGCCATCGGCAAAGTTGTATTGCTCAAGTCCAGCACCACCAACGAATACGCCTAACTTAATGTACTGCTTCACAAAGTACAGATTGCCCGCTTTTGTGTTAATCGTTAGGTCGTTGGGTGAAAACTCAGATTCAGTTGAAATTGTGTGCTTCATGTCCCCCTCTACTTCCTTGTAAAAGAAAACGCCTTTGGCCGACTCACCAATGCACTCTTTATCAATCCAAATATCCTTTTTAAGTCCGGCACCAGCGAGAGAGTTTTTGCGAAATATATAAACCCCTGAGAAACCCTCTGTTGGCTTCTTGAAGTCAACCATATTAGCGGTTGTTTCAGGTGATGCCATGGGTACAGATGCGCAGCCAGATAATAGCGATAAGGTTACAGCTGTCGCGAGTAGTGCTCTTTTCATCTTCCATCCTCACGTCCTGTGAATTCAATGGTTAGCCGCCGGACGTAAAAGCATCTAACCGAAAACATTCCTTTGTTCACGTGATCCGAACACCAGGCTAATTATTAGAACTAAGGCTTTCGTTTAGCTAATGCAATTACACCCTTAGTATAAATAACCGATTGCTAAGCCCGTATGACAGCTATCGCATGACATTACTAACATTACTCTTAGGCTGAGTTCTTGGTTAAAAGCCAAGAACACTTACGATCGAAAGCCCTCAAGGCACTTCAAAATATAAGTGTCTAGTGCGCCGGTTAAGTTCAAATGATGTATTGCCGCAATGAGAAAGGCCCACCCTTAAAGTCACTGCGAAGAAGGTGGTTGGCACATCCATGCCAATAGACTGGCGAAAGTGGTGTGCGGCCGCATTCCCTGCGAAAGCTACAGCTAGCTTTTACCAAACAGCCTTTAATTTTGGCAAGCAAAATTTCTTGCAGGCTTAAAGTGAATGCCTGTTTGCTTAAGTTTCTGACAAGCCGCCGTGTGATGAGAAAAGCGAAAAGGAAAGCTAATCCCAGAAACGCTAAAACCCGCTGTTTAGGCGGGTTTTAGGTAACTCATTTGGAGGAGAAGGAGGGATTTGAACCCTCGATACGGGCGAACCGTATGCCAGATTTCGAGTCTGGTGCATTCAACCACTCTGCCACTTCTCCGAAGGACGCGAAATGTAGCGGAAGCGACCGGAAAACTCAAGCCCAAAGGCGTTTAAATGGGTACTTTATCGACAGCATCTGCAGCTGTATCAATACCTGCGTCAGCCGCTTCTAGCGCCTCATCAACACTATCGCCCACGACCGGCACAACAGACACTACGGCGCCGACCACCGAAAGCAGTGAGCCACCTACACGCATTGGCATGGTGACCAGCTTGGTGAGGAAGCAGCCGCTGAGGCTGCTCACTAATACGGCCAATACAACTAATCGAACAGGGGTTTTTATTTGCGTCATCACTCACCTCTTATTGTCTGCGAGTCAGACGCGGACTCGCATTATTCGATAATCACGCCCAAACGCGCGGCCACTTCTTCGTAAGCCTCGATCACACCACCTAAGCCTTGGCGGAAGCGATCTTTGTCGAGCTTCTTCTTCGTGTCTTTATCCCACAAGCGGCAACCGTCTGGCGAGAACTCATCGCCCAAAACGATTTCACCATGAAATAGACCAAACTCGAGCTTAAAATCGACGAGTAGCATGCCTGCGGCGTCAAAAAGCTCCGATAGCACGGTGTTGATTTTCAAGGTCAGGGTTTGCATTGCGGCAAGCTGATCGGCTGTAGCCCAGCCAAAAGTAGCGCAATGCGAGACATTCACCATGGGGTCGCCAAGTGCGTCATTCTTCAAAAATAGCTCGAAAGTTGGCGGGTTTAAAGCCTGCCCTTCTGTCACGCCTAAGCGACGAACTAGGCTGCCAGCGGCAAAGTTACGCACCACGCATTCAACAGGAATCATCTCTAAGCGCTTCACCAAAGACTCGGTTGGCGACAGCAATTTTTCATGATGAGTGGCAATGCCAGCTGCGGATAGCTTATCCATGATGAAAGCATTGAAGCGATTATTCACCATGCCCTTGCGGTCGAGCTGCTCAATACGCTTGCCATCGAAAGCAGAAGTATCGTTGCGATATAAAATCACCACGTGATCAGCGTCGTCGGTGGCATAAACTGATTTAGCTTTGCCGGTGTATAACAAATCGCGTTTTTCCATGAGGCTCTCCGCCGCTACAGCTAAAATTAAGGCCAACGAACTTGCAAGGTGCCGAGCAGATTACGCGATAAGGCAACCGGTGCCAGAGTCTCGTCATCGCGTTGCACACTAATCACATAGGCTTCAGTGGCACGAATCATACGCAGCTGATAATCCTGATCACTAATGGTGACGTAGACGATGCCCAGCGACTGATTACGATCTTTGATTTTCACATCGATGGCTTTCAAAGTGCGGCCAAGCTCATCCCAAACGCGTTCGCGCGGGCCAACCACACGTAGCTCAGGCACGCCGTTGCCATCGGTGCCGAACTTTACTGGCGTACGGCCGGGAGCATCTGGCAATGCAGCAAGTTCAACGTTTACGCGAGCTTTCATTTCAGGGGGAAATGGTGCTTCAGCAGGCGCTTTAATCGGCTCCGCCGCAACACGAGGAATAGGATATAACGGCGTGATTGGGCGCGTAGATACATCGCCAGGAATAACTAATGGCGGCGACGACTTAGCATCGACATAGGCCAAGCTGCGGTCACGAAAAAAGCTGCTGCACGCGGGCAAAACCGACACTGCTAGCAACACACACACAAAACGTTTCATGACAGCACTCCAGATGCCACTAAAGCGGCGCGCACAGCAGGTCTAGCCGCTGGCGATAACACAGTGAGTGGCAGGCGCGTACCCAGTTCGATACGACCCATTTCAGCTAGAGCCCATTTCACAGGGATAGGGTTTGCTTCGACAAACAGCGCCGTATGCAGTGGTTTGATTTTATCGTTCTCGGCATGGGCACGGTCAGCATCACCGATCAATGCGGCTTCACAAGCCTGAGCCATAACTTTCGGCGCAACATTGGCCGTTACAGAAATATTGCCTTTAGCGCCCGCTAAAATTAGATCAATAGCCGTGGCGTCATCGCCTGAGTATACCGCCATGCCCGCGCCCAATAAGCCAATCAGCTCACGCCCGCGCTCGAGATTACCCGTGGCATCTTTAATGCCAACAATATTACGCACGCCGAGCAAGCGCGCCACAGTGGCATTGAGCATATCAACGCCAGTACGGCCCGGCACATTATAAAGAATCTGAGGAATATCAACTGCTTCCGCCACTGCTTTGTAATGCAGATACAGACCTTCTTGAGTAGGCTTGTTGTAATACGGCGTCGCTAGCAAGGCAGCATCTGCACCAAGTTTTGCAGCTTCGCGCGTCAGCACAATGGCCTCAGCCGTGGCGTTAGCGCCGGTTCCGGCAATAACAGAGACCCGACCAGCCGCGACTTCAATGACCGTGCGGATAACGCTCAAATGATCCTCAACCGACAACGTTGGAGCTTCACCGGTCGTACCAACAGCAACGATACCGTGCGTACCTTCGGCGATATGCCATTCGACTAAGTGTTTGAGCGCAGTCCAATCTACCGAACCATCGATTTTCATGGGGGTGACTAAAGCTACTAAGCTACCAACGATCATGCGGCTCTCCACTGGGGCACGGACGGTATAAATAAGGCGCCAATGGTAACGGCCAGAGGGGTCTGCTCACAAGTGAAAAACTAGCCCCTGAAACGACAAAACCCCTAAGCCGCGAAGCATAGGGGTTCTGAAATTTGGAGCGGGTAACGAGGCTCGAACTCGTGACCTCGACCTTGGCAAGGTCGCGCTCTACCAGCTGAGCTACACCCGCGCGAGACATGCTGTCTCTGTGTGGTGGCGAATTCTAAAGAGGCCGCCACTAGCTGTCAACACTGTCTGAGCGCTATTTTTTCTTCGACAACTGCACAGCGAGCTGCTCGATGACGCGCGTCAAATCATCCATGCGTTGAGTTAGCGTTTCGATGTCTTTTTGGTTGGGAATGCCCAAGCGCGACAAGGTGCTACTTAGGCGCTCGTCGATCACACGCTCAACTTTCTCGCGCGTGTCGCTGGCCTTCTCAATGACTTTATCTTTGATCTCTTCAGCGGCGTTGTCGGCCAAGTCGCGGGTTTTGTGCTCCAACTCTTCGCCGATCTGCACGAGGTTGTCAAAAAGCTTACCGCCCTCTTCTTCTGCGCGTGAAAACGCACCTAAGCCCGCCAGCCAAATTTGCTGGGTGTATTTACGTAAGTCTTTTGCAGGGGATAATTTCAGTCGACCGCGCGCGGCCTGTTTTGCATCATTAGTCATAAATACCTCAATTCAGGCCATAGTGTGCGGCTTTTATAGACCAACCATCAAGAGCCATTGCAGCATTCCTGCTACACCACCGAGTAAGGCGCCAAGGCCGATCAAGACCCATTCATCTTCTTTAAAGGCTGGACGCAGCAGGTCTTGGAAGGCGCTATTGCTCATGGCCTTTAAGCGCCCGCTAAACACGCGATCGATCACTTGCGAGCGCTCATCAGAAAAGCTCGCCTCGGTAATCGAGTCTAGCGACATCGCCACTGCGCGGTCAGTCACCGTGTTTTTCAGATCAATATAAGCCTCGGCACCCATGGCCAGCTGCAAGGCCGCACGAATCACCGATGAGTCTAGCAAGGGCCGCAAATGCCGCTTCACAATGGCGCGCGTCTTGCCAGCTTGCGGGCCGGTGAGCACTTCGACCATGAGATTGCGTAAATTAATAATTTCCGCCGTGGTCAGCGCCGAGAGTTTATCGGCAACTTCGGATTTACGGCGCATAAATAGGCCATGCAAATGCAGCGGCCCCCAGCTAATGGGCTCAACTGGGCGAAAAATCAGGTTTAGCGCCAGCCAGTTGGTTAGGTAGCCGACCACAAAACCAAACAAGGGCAACAGCCATGGTTCGGGATAATAAAGGTAAATACCTAGCTCAAGCAGACCGAAAAGAAAGCCAAAGTAGGCGCCAGAGCGCACCACGAAGCGCAGCTCATTGGCGCCCACTTCGGTGAATACTCGCACTACTAGGGCTTTATTGGCACGCATCATGCGCACGACCATGTCGCGCAAGTCGACTAATTGCTCGATGTTCGCCGCCATGTCTTCGACAATATTGTCCATGACCTCGGGTAGTTGACGCCGTGTGCGCGCATAAACGCGACGGCGCACCATCAGTGGCACACGCTCCCAGAGCACGGCGTGGTTTTCGCGCATTACTTCATCGATATAATCTTCGATGCGCTCATCAATACTCTTAGCGATGTGCTCAGCTATTTTCTCCGGCTCCATGGCCTGAAATAGCTCAGATAAATCCGCCAATTTAGCCAAGGCGTTATCGACGACGATACCCGCCATCTTGCCCGACTTTGCTGGCACAATACCCTGCCAACCGAGGCGTAATGGGCGAAAGCCAACAAACTCGATGGGCTTGAAGGTCATCGCTAACGCTAGCCAGTTCGTCAACCAACCAACCAGCGCCGCCACCACGGGAATGGCTAGGTAGGTATAGGCTTGTGGCTGTTCGAGCCATGCGGTGAGCCAGTCGTTCATCTATTTCCTGTGAAAATGGGAAGCATTAGACCGAAAAATCGCGCAGAATTGGTCGGATAATCGCGCAGTATACACAGACGCCGGAGCACACGGCGGCGCCCGAGGCTGGCAATGACTGATAATAACAATTCCTTCGACCATGCTAGCGACAATGACAGCACAGAGCGCGATTTAGCGCCTAGCCTAATGGCCGAGCTCGGCTTAGGTGTGGTTGAAAGCCTGCTAAACGCCTGCATCGAACACGATGAGCTAACCCGCGCCCAGGTATTGTCACGCGAGGGCTTGGTCGTGCGCGTTAAATCCAACGACCCCGCGCTAACCGCCTATTTACTCTTCACCGCCCATGGCATCGAAATCAGCAGCCGTAGCCCCGGTCGCGCCAGTGTCCGCATCAATGGCTCATTACTCTCTCTACTTGGTGTCCTCACCGGTCAACAACGCCTCGATAACCCTGGGCGTATCCGCCTTTGGGGCGATAGCGAAGCGGTTAATTGGCTGGTCGATCTTTTGCAAGAGACCAATGTGCGCAGCGTATTTGCGCGCTGGCTGCGTGAGCACTTAAACGTTACCGAGTTGTGGCAGAAAATTCGTCGCCATGACCCAAGCTGGCTTAGCGATCTCATGCCGATGCCGGGCATGTTACGCGAAGCGCTAAGCGAGATTCAGGGCCTAAAAACCGCATTAGCTGAGCAAGAAAAGGCCTGGGCCGAACGCGAAGCCGCGTGGGCTAAGCAAAAACGCTGGGATATGTTGAGCATGGCTTTTGTACTGCTGGCGCTACTCGCCACTTTGCTGCCCGGCGAAGACCTCAGCGCAAGGCTTGGCGGCCTAGGTCAGGCAGAGTTAATGGCAATTGCCTTGGCGGTGGCGTTAGTCGCGAGTCGGACTTGGCGCAAATAGCGCGCCTTTAATGCGCTTTATTCGCTAGGCACCTTGCGGCGCTTCAACCACGACTTCATGCTTTCGTTAATCAGCTCACCACCAGAGCGCGCAGCCTTCCATGTGGTTTCGCGTAAGTCTTCATCTTGCCGAGTTTCAGCCAAGCTCTCGATCATCGCGCGCTTAACGCGAATCTCCACCGTGCGTGCCAATGACTCATGCAAGGCATCAATTTCACGCGACCAGGTAGCCTGCCCCTGATTCATCAACCACCAGCGCGCAACCCATAGCGTCAGTGCGCTAGAGAGTGCCGCCGCAAATAACATCGCTAAAAATATCATTGCCCTAGCCTCACTTATCGCTGGTAAAGCGTGTCATAAAGCTGCGTAAATCGCCCGAAGCTTCAGCTACTTCAGGGCGGTAGCAGCCATCCACTTGGCCTAGGCCTGGCGCAATAATATCCAGCGCAAGCACACGCACTTCCGCTAAATCGTAGGCATCACCGGTGGTCAGTGTGCCTTCAGCAATCCAGGCATATAAGCTGGCAATTAATGGCATGTGACTGACCACGATAAAGTCTTCAACACCTTCGCCTGCTAGCAGCGACAGCGCAGTTTCAGCGCGCAATGGATCACCATCTGGCGTTAGTTCTGGCACTTGTAAGGCTGGCTCCAAACCCAATGCCTGACTCACCACCGACGCCGTTTGCTGTGCGCGCAATAAAGGGCTGGTTGCAATGCGCACCTGACCACTAACTTGGCTACACAACCAATCCGCGACATTTTGTGCCTGTGCCCAACCGCGCTCGGTTAAAGGCCGCAGCTCATCGTGCTCAGCCTCGAAAGCGGCGTCGGCATGGCGTAGTAAATATAGGCGCATGCTTAATGCTCGCCGGGCTTAGGCAGGACAAATTCAACATCGCTGCTTTGGCTCGCCAGCATCATCGCTAACACCACGTCGTAGAGGCTTTTGCCGTTGTAAATGATTTCGTAGAGACCACTAACTATCGGCATGCGAATCTCCATCTCATCGGCCTTGTGCTTGACCATATGGATGGTGTTGATGCCCTCGGCAGTCTGCTCAAGGTCTTCGACTATCTCTTCAATGTTTTGACCAGAACCAATGGCAAAACCAACTTGGTAGTTACGGCTCAATGATGACGAGCAGGTTGCGAGCAAATCACCAACGCCCGCCAAACCTAAGAACGTTAGCGGGTTAGCGCCTAAATGCACGGCAAATCGGCTCATCTCAGCCAATGAACGTGTGAGCAGCATAGCGCGAGTGTTTTCACCAAGCTTATGCGCAGCAGCAATGCCTGAGGCCACGGCATAGATATTTTTCAATGCACCGCTAAGCTCAACGCCATAAACATCGGTATTGGCGAAGACGCGGAAGTATGGACATGACAGCGCTTGATGCACGGCGTCGCGCAAGCCCTCATCATGACTAGCGGCCACTGTGCCGGCAATCTGCTTAGCCATGATTTCTTTGGCTAGGTTTGGCCCGCTAATAACACCAATGCGCTCAAGGCCTGAGGCTTCACGCAAGATCTCGCTCATTAAAGCGAAGCTGCCTTTTTCCACACCTTTGGTGGTGCTTACGAGCATATGATCTGGACGTAGTGCTGGTTTGGCGGCGGTAATGACTGAGCGAAAGGCTTTGCTGGGAATAGAGACAAAGATTAAATCTGCGTTGCCTACGGTTGTCAGTAGGTCATCGCTAAATTGCAATTCTGGGCAAAGTGAAAAGCCTGGTAAGTAGCGGTTGTTTTCGTGGCTTGCGCGCATATCGGCAAGTTGTTCTGGGTCACGCAACCAGAGTGTAGTGGTATGGCCGTTGCTCGCTGCAAGGTTAGCGATCACGGTGCCAAAACTGCCACCACCTAAAACGGCGACTCTAAGCGTCGACATATAAAATCCTCAAAAGACGCCCTTGGAAACGCACTGTACATAAAAAAAGGGCATGGTGAGTATACCCATGCCCTTTTCATGAAAACCGATTTCTGTCGGACGATCCGTCAGAAACTGATCAGTTAAGACTGTAAAAGTCGCTGTACACGGCGCACATAGGCGGCTGGATCATCGAGTTGAGCGCCTTCAGCCAATGCTGCTTGGTCTAGCAAGACCATCGCTAGGTCGGCAAAGCGTGCGTCATCGCCCTCTTCAGCCAAACGACTAATCAGGCTATGGCTTGGGTTGATCTCCAAAATTGGCTTCACTTCCGGCATTTTCTGACCAGCAGCTTCCATCAGCTGGCGCATTTGGAAACCAGGATCGAAGGCATCTAGCACCAAGCAGGTTGGTGATTCGCTCAGGCGCGTGGTGGTGCGCACGCTTTTCACACGCTCGCTCAAGGCTTTTTGTAGACGCTCAACCAGTACTTCGGCTTGTTTAGTTTGTTCTTCACTAACTTCAGGCTCGGCACTCTCGCCAGCAATCGCACTTAAATCCACTTCGCCTTTGCCGATGTGCTGGAATTTCTTGCCATCGAACTCGGTCAAATAGCTCATCATCCACTCGTCGATGCGATCGGTGAGCAGCAACACTTCCACGTCTTTTTTGCGGAACAATTCAAGGTGTGGGCTGTTGGCGGCGGTGACGTAGTTCTCGGCGGTAACGTAGTAAATCGTGTCTTGCGCTTCTTTCATGCGGCCGATGTAGTCGGCTAGTGAAACTTCAGCTTTGCCTTCGCCCGTAGTGCTCGAGGCGAAGCGCAGTAGGCCGGCAATTTTGTCTTTGTTAGCAAAGTCTTCAGCTAAGCCTTCTTTCAGCACTTGGCCAAAGGCGGTGTAGAACTTCTCATACTGTTCTGGATCGCTTGCGAGTTTGCTCAGCATATCTAGGCTGCGCTTGGTCAGGGCAGACTTCATCGAGTCGATAATATCGGATGATTGCAGCAGTTCACGCGAAACGTTTAGCGGCAAGTCATTGGAATCAACGATGCCTTTAATGAAGCGCAGGTAAAGCGGCAAAAACTGCTCGGCGTCATCGCGAATAAACACGCGCTGCACATAGAGCTTGAGGCCACGCGCGCCATCGCGCTGATACAGGTCAAATGGTGCGCGACCAGGCACAAACAACAGCGAGGTGTATTCGAGCTTGCCCTCAACCTTGTTGTGGCTCCAGCTCAGTGGGTTTTCAAAGTCATGGCCGACATGCTTGTAGAAGGCCTGATAATCCTCGTCGCTAACTTCCGAACGTGGGCGTGTCCATAGCGCTTTCGCTTGGTTCACAACTTCCCAGCTATCGGCCTCGCCTTCTTCCTCAGCTTTTTGCAGCAAGTGCACTGGCAGCGCAATGTGCTCAGCGTATTTATTGATGATGCTGCGGACACGGAACGCCTCAGCAAACTCCTGAGCCGACTCGCGCAAATGCAAGGTGATGGTGGTGCCGCGCTCAGCTTGTTCGAAGTTTTCTACCGTGAATTCACCAGTGCCTTCCGACTCCCAGCGCACGGCCTCAGTCGCTGCTGCACCGGCGCGACGTGTCGTTAGCACCACTCGATCGGCGGCAACGAAGGCTGAGTAGAAGCCAACACCAAATTGACCAATGAGCTGACTATCTTTCTTTTCATCGCCACTGAGATTTTTGATGAAATCGCTAGTGCCAGAGCGCGCAATGGTGCCGAGGTTTTGCACGACTTCATCGCGGCTCATGCCAATACCGTTATCACGCAAAGTCAGTGTTTTCGCTTCAGGGTCAACACTAATCCAAATGCCTAGCTCGCTATCATCGCCAAGTAGCTCAGGTCTAGAGAGCGCTTCAAAGCGTAATTTATCGGCGGCATCAGAGGCGTTAGAGACCAATTCGCGCAGGAAAATTTCGGGATTCGAATACATCGAGTGGATCATTAAGTGCAGCAGTTTCGAGACTTCGGCCTCAAATCCACGGGTTTCTTTTTTATCGGCGGCAGGTTTGTCGGCGGCAGGTTTGTCAGCAGTAGTTTTGTCGGCGGCGGTAGTCATAGCAGCTCCTTATTGCAAATAGGTTTAGTGCAGGAAGTTTTCACGCTCATGGCGAATAGTTTGTATATGAGGCCGTTTTGATAAATCTCAAGGGTAGAAATATCGCCAGCCTGAAGCACAAGCCTAGATAGCTCACTTCAAACAACCGTTTGTCTATAAAACGGACACGCGTCAGGTTTTGTTTTTCGCCAATCGGGGTACACTCGAACGCGTCGCTTGGCTTCAGCTCTAGCAGGCGTCTTCTCAATGAACGAGGGTTTTTTCATGAAAAAGCAACTACTCGCAGTGGCCTTATTGGCTAGCATGAGCACCGTCGCATCAGCAGATCAAGATGTAGGTTGCGGTATTGGTACAATCTTGTGGGCTGGTCAATCTGGCTTAGTTCCTAAAGTGTTGGCAGCAACCACTAACGGCACATTGGGCAACCAAACTTTTGGTATCTCCACCGGCACCTTGGGCTGCCAACAAAGCGGTGTCATTAGCTCACGCGTGCGCTTGACCATGTACACCGGCTCCAACATCGAAAAATTAGCGCGTGATATGTCTGTTGGCCAAGGCGAAAGCCTAAACGTGCTGGCAGACCTGATGGGCGTGCCAGAAACCGACAAGCCTGCATTTTTCCAAGCAGCTCGCGACAACTTCGGCACCATTTTCGCTCCTGAAAATGTTACTGCTGGCCAAGTGCTAGACGCACTGAACAATGTCATGGCTGCTGACAGCACCTTGGTAGGCTACGTAAAAGCGTGAACTCAAGCGGTGTAAAGAGTCATGCAAAA
>JAGPVX010000066.1 GCA_018066805.1 Paraperlucidibaca sp.
TCAGCTTGCCTTCTTTGATTGCCGCGCCTGAGATAAACGTGGGCTGTAAGGCGATTCCTGCACCGGCGATAGCCGACTCGACTAAGACATCACCGTTATTACAAACCAGCTCATTGCTACGTGCTCGGTCACTGCTTCGCAGCCAGCGATGCGCTAGCTGATTGGCGTCATCCTCTAAATAGCTATAGCGCAAATAACGATGTGCCTTAAGGTCTTGCAGGCTTTTAGGCATGCCGTGCTGCTGCAAATACTCAGGTGAGGCGCACATCACCAGGCGTACTGGCGCGATGCGCTTGGCAATTAATGACGAGCTTTTCAGATGCCCAATGCGCAGCGCAATATCAAAACCCTCTTCGACAATATCGACTTTGCGATCGTTGATTTGCAGATCTATATCCACGGCTGGATGAGCCTGCTGAAAGTCGATCATGAGCTTGGCCATATGGCGAATAGCGAAAGAGGCGGGCGCGCTAATACGCAGTAGGCCGCTAGCGTGCGCTTGCATATCGCCTAGTTCGTTTTCCATGTCGCTGATGTCGCTGAGCACTTGCTGCGCGCGTTGGAAATAGCGTGTGCCGGCCTCAGTCAAATGCAGCTTGCGCGTGGTGCGATTGAGCAGGCGTGCGCCCAAATGCTTTTCGAGCTGAGCAATATGCTTGCTAACAAGCTGTGGCGACAGCGCTAGGCGCTCGGCGGCTAGAGTGAAGCTGCCTTCAGTCACGACGGTGATGAAGGCGCGCATAGCATCAATACGATCCACTGCTTACTCCGAAAGAGGCAATTATCAACAATGTGTTGATAATATAACAATGATTACTAGCTTAGTATTTTAAATCAATGATAGTAAGGTGTGTACATCACCTGAGGCGTTGCTTCGGGAGACTCTCAAAACACAACATCTGAGGTGACAATTATGAACTCCACATTTATACAGACTTTGCTCAAATCTACTGGCGGCTACGCTGCGTTCATTTTACGAGTACCTGTGGGCCTGATTTTGGCCGCTCACGGTTCGCAAAAACTCTTCGGCTGGTTTGGCGGCTATGGCCTAGAAGGCACTGGCCAGTGGATGGCAAGCATCGGTCTAGAGCCAGGTTATTTGATGGCACTGATGTCTGGTAGTGCCGAGTTTTTTGGCGGCCTAGCGCTAGCCTTAGGACTGCTAACTCGCCCTGCGGCGCTGGTTACCGCCTTTACCATGCTCATCGCCATCTTCAGCGTGCACTTCAGCAATGGCCTGTTTATGTCGAATAATGGCTATGAATATGCGCTGACTTTGCTTGTGGTGACGCTGGCGTTGACTGTTCAAGGTGCAGGCCGATTCGCGCTGGATAACGCGCTGCTAGCCTATTTCGATAATAAGAAAGCGAGTTAATCACATCGAGATGGGCAGCTTTATGGCTGCTCATCTTCGATATGGCCTAATAGCCGCAGAACTTTAGATAGGAGACATGCCATGAGCACGCAGACAATGAAGTCCGACGAAGAGTTTGATCAAAAGTGCGCTAATCCCGATGGATGCAAAACCATCGACCTGTTGATTGAGACTAGCGAAAAAGACTTAGGTGGCTTCACGGTGCGCCGCGTGCTGCCAACTAGGCAGCGCCGCATGGTGGGCCCGTGGATCTTCTTTGACCATATGGGGCCGGCTAACTTCGCGGCGGGAGAGGGCATTAATGTGCGCCCGCATCCGCACGTCAATTTAGCCACGGTCACCTATCTATTTGAAGGTGAAATACTGCATCGAGATTCTCTCGGCAGCTTTCAGGCTATTCGTCCGGGCGACGTTAACCTGATGGTGGCTGGCAAAGGCATCAGCCATTCCGAGCGCGAGCGGCCAGAAGTAACGCAAGTTGAGCATCGTCTACATGGCCTGCAGCTTTGGTTGGCTTTGCCAGAGGCCGATGAGGAAATTGATCCTGCGTTTTACCATTACCCCAGTGCTGATATTCCTAGCGCTGAGGTCGATGGGGTGGCTATTCGAGTGATTATTGGCAGCGCCTATGGTGCAACATCGCCAGTCAAAATGTATGCGAACACGCTGTATGTCGAGGCGCATTTGCGCGCAGGGCAGAAAATTACGGTACCGAATGCGCAAGAGCGTGCCGTCTATGTGGCTGAAGGCGAGTTGAACTCGGGCGATACCTTGATTTCTGAGCGCTCGATGGCGGTCTTGTCGAATGCGCCCACTATTGAGCTGACGGCAACGCGTGATTCGCGTATCGCCATTGTTGGTGGTGAGACGATGAGCAAGCGCTATGTCGAGTGGAACTTCGTGTCTAGCCGCCGCGAGCGTATTGAGCAAGCTAAGGCAGATTGGAGTGCTCAACGTTTTCCAAAAGTGATTGGCGATGAAGACGAATTCATTCCATTGCCGCAATAGCTTCACGAGCTGATGGCATGAGCAAGCGCGCAACACATATTGTAACGCCGGCGTCCACATGGGCGCCTTTTGCGCACAGCGCTTTTGCCTTGTTATGGACGGCAACGCTGATTTCCAATATTGGCGCATGGGTTCACAATGCCGGCGCCGCTTGGCTGATGACCACGCTCGACCCTTCGCCAGCCATCGTGGCGCTAGTGCAAGCGGTTAGCGCGCTGCCTATTTTCTGCTTTGCGCTATTGGCCGGCACGCTGGCCGATCGTGTCGATAAACAGCGCTTTTTGATCATCGTAAATATCGTCATCGCAGCGGTGACATTTGCCCTCGCAGTGCTGGTCGCACTTGGCTGGATGACGCCACTTTTGTTGCTCGTATTCACCTTTATGATCGGCACTGGTGCGGCATTTATCGCGCCCGCATGGCAGGCGGTGGTGCCAGAACTAGTGCCGCGCGAGAGCTTGCAGCCAGCCATCGCCCTCAATAGCTTGGGCATTAATATTAGCCGTGCGATTGGGCCAGCATTGGCGGGCGCGCTGATCATTTATATTGGTCTGGCAGCGCCTTTCGTTGTTAATGCCATGAGCTATTTGGTGATCATCGGCGCGCTGCTAGCGTGGAAGAGACCTCCAGCACCGGCGCGCACACTGCCGCCGGAGCCTTTACTCGGCGGCATGCTCACAGGCTTACGGCATGCTAGCCATAATGCACCGCTGAAGGCGACGCTTTTGCGTGCACTAGGCTACTTCACGTTCGCTAGCGCTTACTGGGCACTATTGCCTTTGATTGCACGCGCGATTCCCGGCGGTGGCGCTGGATTTTATGGCATTTTATTGGGCGCAATCGGTGCTGGCGCTGTTGTAGGCGCGCTGGCATTGCCTCATATCCGAACCAAGCTCGATGCCAATCAGCTGCAGGTACTTGGCACCATCATGACAGCTGCTGCGATGCTGGGCCTTGGCTTTGCGACCAGTGCTTGGTTCGCTGTTCCGGCTGCATTGTTGGGTGGTTTAGGCTGGATTGCCGTGCTCACCAGCCTCAATGTGTCGGCACAAACCGCATTGCCAAACTGGGTGCGCGCCCGCGGCCTGTCTATCTTCATCATGGTGTTTTTCGGCTGCATGGCGGCAGGCTCTATCGTCTGGGGCCAAGTGGCCTCAGTCACGTCGCTATCGACGACATTGCTCATTGCCGCGGTGGGTGCAGTAGTCGCCATACCGCTAACGTGGCGAGCGCAGCTGGGCCAAGGCGAGCACCGCGACTTAACACCGGCGATGAGTTGGGGCGCGCCGATCATTGCCGATAGTTTCGATGATAGCCCCGATCGCGGGCCGGTAATGGTGACGATTTCGTATGTAATCGAAGCGAATAATGCCGACGATTTTCTGCAGGCCATCCACGCCTTGTCGGCTGAGCGCTACCGTAATGGCGCTCATAGCTGGGGCGTTTATCAAGATGCCGCCGATCCAAGCATTTGGTTTGAATGGTTCTTTCTGTCGAGCTGGGCGGAGCATTTACGCCAGCATGAGCGCGTCACTCAACATGACCAAGACATTCATGATGCCGTGCGTGCTTATCACTCTGCCACTCAAGCGCCAGAGGTGCGGCATTACCTTGCGCCAGTTCGAGCACTTCAGCGCTAAGGCATAAAGCCTTAGGCTGAACCCTAGCGCTTAGTAAAGCTAAGCGTCTCTGAGCACGATGGCCGGGGCGGTGCGCCAGACTTTCCGTGTCGCGGCCATGCCGGCAAGGCCTGTGAGCGCAGCGCCCAGCAGCGGCGTAATAAGCCAAAGCTCACCATGCCATGTGGGTGGTAAGTCCAGCAGCGTGATGTATAACGCAGCGGCTAGAAGCTCAGTTAAAACCACCGCCAATAGCCCTGCCATCCCGCCCAGCAATATCATTTCCGATAAGCCACGCTGCATAAGCTGGCGACGACTAGCGCCGAGCGCGCGCAGCAGGGCCGCTTCCTGTCGGCGCTGATCTTGCCCAGCCGCGATGCAAGCCAGCAGCACTAGCACGCCGGCTGCGAGCACAAACAACAGCACAAATTCAATCGCGCGCGAGACATCATCGAGCAGCTTACGCACCTGCGTCATGATGGCATCGACGTCGATTAGCACCACCGTGGGAAAGCGCTGCAGCAATGTATTGAGCACGTCACGATTGCCGCTGGGCACATGGAAAGCAGTAAGGTAAGTCGCCGGAAAGTCGGCTAGCGCTGCCGGCGGAAACACCATGTAAAAGTTGGGCTGAAAGCTGTCCCAATCTACTTTGCGCAAACTGCTCACGGTAGCTTCAACATCGCCTTCCGCCAGAGTAAACATCAAGCGATCGCCAAGGCCGACGCCCAGTTTTTCCGCCAACTTAGACTCGATCGAGACCGGCCATGGTGCGCTCGACGGGTTTGCCCATTCGCCTTCAAGTAGCTCATTGCCCAATGGCAAAGTGTCGGAGATGGTGAGGTTTAGCTCGCGATTGAGGGCCTCAAGGTTTGGCTCTTTGTCTTTCGTCACCGCGGTGACCACGGACTCGCCATTGATGGCGGTAAGCCGACCACGAATCACCGGATATAAGGCGTCGATATTGATGCCGGCATCGGCCAACGTTTGGCGAAACTCGGCGGTGTCATGTGCGTCGATACCGAGCGCAAACTGGTTGGGCGCATTCGCGGGGAGCTTGCTTTGCCACGCCGTGATGAGCTCACCACGAACACTGGTGACCAAGAGCATGGCAGTCATACCGATGCTCAGCGCAAGGATTTGCAGTGTGCTGGCCTGCGGTTGTCGCCAGAGCTCGCGCAGCCCAAGCAGGGCGTTAGGCAGTGAACGCTCAGCGAATGTCTTGCGCAGCAGCACAAAGACGCTGCGCAAGATGATGGTGAGCAAAAACGCCAGCGCGCTACCACCGACAACGAGCAAAAGCGTTAATTGCCAGCGACCTGTTTCTAGCATCAGTAACGCGGCCAATGCCGATAAGGCCAGTGCAGTAACGGCGATTAACCCGGGCGAGTTTGGCGCTAATTCTCGGCGAATAACCCGCAATGGGGAAACGCGAAACAAGCCGATTAGGGCTGGCAGTGCAAAGCCCAGCAAGGTTAACGTGGCGGTGGCAATGCCGGTAAGCAGAGGGCGTTGCCAGGCAAAATCCAGCTCTGCCGTGGGCAGCATGCTATCGAGCAATTGAAACAGCAGCTGCGAGGCTAAGGCACCAAACCCAGCACCAAGCACAATGGCCACCGCCCAAATAAGCCCGAGTTGGCGTAGATAAATGCCCTGCACGCGGCGGCGACTAGCGCCCAAACAGCGCATCAATGCCATGGTGTCGTAATGACGCTCGGCATGGCGGCGTGCGGCTAGGGCGACTGCCAGGCCGGATAAAATTACGGCGGCAATGGCAGCGATGCTCAGATAGTCGCTGGCACGCGCGAGTGGTGTGCCAACTTCTGAGCGCCCGCTGGCGACATCTTGCAGGCGTTCGCCAATGGCGAGCTTTGGCTTTAGCTCATCGTTGAAATCAGCCACAGCTTTAGCCGGCCCAGCGAGCAATAAGCGGTATTGCACACGCGATCCGGGCTGGATGAGGCCGGCAGCTTCGACATCGGCGGCGTTGATTAGCGCGCGTGGGGCAAATGCGGAGAAGTTACCAGCACGATCGGGTTCGCTGGTGAGCACAGCAGTGACGCGCAGGCGGATATCGCCGAGCTGCACCTCATCATCGAAGCCGATGGCGAGCAGGCCAAACAGGCGCTCATCTAGCCAGAGTGTGCCGGAGGCGGGCAGGCTGCCGGCGGGGAGTTGTGTCTTGTCACGACGCGCCTGTAATTCGCCGCGCAAAGGGTAGCCAGTGCTGACGGCTTTTACTGCCGCTAACTGAAACTCATCCTTGTACTGAATCATGCTGGAGAATTCAGTCACGGTGGCCTGTTGCAAATCGTGCTTGCTGGCTTCTTTAAGCACTTCTGGGCGCAATGGCCGACTGCTATCGAGTACGAGATCGGCACCGAGCAGGCTGGCAGCTTGGCGCGTTAGGCCTTGCTCTAAGCTGGAGCTGAAAAATCGCAGGCTGGTAGTGGCGGCCACGGCAAGTATCAAGGCCGCCAATAGCAGCCAGATTTCACCGGCACGAATATCACGCGATAGCAGTCGCCAAGCCAATTTCATGCGTGGCTACCCGCCACTATGCGGCCGCCATCGAGATGGATTTGGCGCTGACAGCGCGAGGCGAGGGCTTCATCGTGAGTGACTAAAATCAGCGTGGTGCCAGCATCGGCATGCGCTTCGAATAAAAGTTCGATGATGCGCGCCCCAGTTTGGCTATCGAGGTTGCCGGTAGGCTCATCGGCCAGTAGTAGTTTCGGCTCCATGGCAAAAGCACGGGCAATGGCCACGCGCTGCTGTTCGCCGCCAGAAAGCTGTCGTGGCGTATGCGCCTCGCGCGCACTTAGGCCCACGCGTGCTAGCCAATGTCGGGCTTTATCACGAGCAGGTAAGCCCGCTAACTCCAGCGGCAACATGACGTTTTCTAGCGCACTTAAATGCGGTAAGAGCTGGAAGCTTTGGAAAACAAAGCCGATCAATTGCTGGCGTAATGCCGCGCGCGCATCCTCATCTAGAGCGCCAAGCTCATGGCCAGCCAGAAGCACTTGGCCCTGACTGGCAGTGTCCAATCCCGCCAACAAGCCCAGCAGTGTAGATTTGCCTGAGCCTGAGCTGCCAGTAATCGCTACACTCTCGCCGGCGTTGATGCTCAGGTTGATGTCATGCAGTATGACCAGCTGACCGTCGTGCATGGGCACCGATTGCTGGAGCTGGCGCGTTTCAATCAAGCTTGGAGTTGCCGTTTTTATGTCTAAAGTCATGTCTACCTGGATACGAAATCTGTGTGGTGTCGTACTTTGCTTGGCCATCATGCCGGCTTCGGCCGCGACTGTACTCATTTACGGCGATAGTATCAGTGCGTCATACGGAATGGACATTGAACAGGGCTGGGTCTCGTTACTCGACAAGCGTTTAGCGAAACGCGCGCCTGGAAAGCATCAGGTAATAAACGCCAGTGTTAGTGGTGAAACTACGGCTGGCGGTTTGCGCCGCTTGCCGGCTTTGCTCAAGCAGCACACGCCCGATGTCGTGGTGCTGGAGCTCGGCGCCAATGATGGCCTGCGCGGACAACCACCAAAGCTGATGGAGCGCAATCTGGCGGCAATGATCCGCTTGTCGCAACAGGCCGGCGCACGTGTGGTGCTGTTCGGCATGAAAATCCCGCCGAATTACGGCAAGGCTTATACCAATGCATTTTTTGCCGTGTTTCCGAAGGTGGCAAAAGCAGGAAATATTGCCTTACTGCCATTTTTTCTCGATGGCGTTGGCGGAGTGCCAGAGTTAATGCAAAAAGATGGCCTTCACCCCAATGCCAAGGCTCAGCCCAAGCTCTTGGAGCAGGCCTGGCCACTTATTTTTCAACATTTAGCTGAGTAATTCCGATGACATCTTCGATGCCGTGGCGCCCTAACGTACCAGGCGATTACCGCGGCCCTCGCATCGCGCTCATTCATGGCTTTATGGCCGGCGTGCACATGCAATGGCATTTGCTTCGCTTCCTGCGCGAGCATGGTTTTGCCGACACCACCTTATATAGCAACCATTTGAGGCCTGCCTCGATCGCCAAGGATCTAGCGCCAGCAGCACAGGCAGGGCGTCCCATTGTGCTGCTTGGCTACAGCCAAGGCGGCATACAAGTAATGAAAGTCGCTAAATTACTGGAGGCGCAACAGGTCAAGTGCGACCTGGTGATTTCATTAGCAGCGGGTGGTGTCGGGCGTTGGCATCCCGCTCAATGGGGCTTTAATGGCCGTCGAGTGCCTGCAAATGTGAGTCGCTACCTTAACTATTTTGCTGCTAACGATAAGCTGGGCACAGATCGCCGCAAGGCTGATAACCTAGCGTACGCAACGTCTGACAATACGCGACTGGAGAACATTGCTTACTCCGAAGCGGCGGGTGTTGATCATCTCAGCATTGCTCGCTGTTATCCGGCGGAGCGAGTGCTGCCAGAGGTGAAAGCTTTGTTTCTCGACAGACTGCTCAATGAGCTTGCCGAACTTTCCTCATGAGCTTGTGCAAGCCAATACGCCATCAGGTTAATCCATGCTAATTTTCTTTATCTGCCTAGCCATACTGATTCTTGGCTATAAGTTCTACAGCCCCTTTGTTGAGAGGCAAGCGGGAATCGACCATGAGGCGATAACGCCGCAGCAGCGTCTGCATGATGGTGTTGACTATGTGGCCATCAGTCCGGCCAAAGCCTTTCTCATTCAGTTTTTGAATATCGCCGGCATTGGCCCTATTTTCGGCCCCATCCTTGGTGCGTTGTACGGCCCGATAGCGCTAGTCTGGATCGTGATTGGCAATGTGCTTGGCGGGGCAGTGCATGACTACTTCTCTGGGGTCATGAGCCTAAAAGAAGATGGCAAAAGCCTGCCCGAAATCGCTGGCCATTATTACAATGTGGTGTTCAAAGGCGTGATGTTGGTTTTTACCTGCATGTTGCTGTTCTTTGTCGGTGTGGTGTTCATCATGAGCCCGGCGGGGCTGCTGAGTAATTTGCCGTATTTTGAAGGCACAATACTCGCGGGCAACACCTTCTGGGTGCTAGCGATATTGGGCTACTACTTTCTGGCCACGCTGCTGCCCATCGATAAAGTCATCACCAAGCTATATCCGCTGTTTGGCTTGCTCATGATTGTGATGACCAGCTTAATCGCCATTGCGCTATTGCTGGAAGCGCCACACCTGCCGCAAGCAAATGATGTTTTCGCCTATTTCGATGGCCATCATGCACACGATTTACTAACGCCAAATCCTGATGGTCTGCCAGTTTGGCCATTACTATTTTTGACGATTACCTGTGGTGCCATCAGTGGATTTCATTCCACACAATCACCGATGATGGCTCGCTGCCTGACCAATGAAAAATACGCGCGCCCGGTCTTTTACGGCGCGATGATGTGCGAAGGCATTGTTGCCTGCGTGTGGGCGCTGGCTGGCATTGCTGCGTTTCCCGGCGGCTATGCCGAGCTCAAGGGCATACTCGATTTAGGCGGCCCTGGTTTGGTGGTGAGCCATATCGCTACCGGTTATCTCGGTGCGTTTGGTGGGATCATGGCCATTCTAGCCGTGGCTATTTTTCCGGTTACATCCGGCGACACGGCATTTCGCTCATTACGCCTGACCATTACCGATGCCTTTAATATCAAGCAATCTGCCGCGCACAGATTAGCGCTAGCAGCGCCGCTATTGGGCATTGCCTACCTAATGACATTGCTAGACTTCTCATTGATTTGGCGTTACTTCGCCTTCTCCAACATGCTGCTGTCGACCAGTGTTTTGTGGTTAGCCAGTAAGTACCTGATGGATAGAGGCACGTTTCATTGGGTTGCGAGCGTGCCAGCGGTGATCGGTACGGCGATTACGGTGTCTTATATCGCCACTGCCGGAGTTGGCTTGAGCTTGTCGGAGGCCTACGGCAAACCCATAGGCATAGCGGTTGCTGTGTTGTGCTTTATTGGGCTGCTTATTCATCACAAAAAGCGCCTAGCCAGCACCGAGCGTGTGTCATGAGCCCGAAACAACGCTTGGTATTACAGGCTGTGCTTTATGAGGCGTTTGCTATTGCCTTCGTGACGCCGGCCTTGAGCTTTATGTTTGATGAGCCGGCTTCTTCAACAATAGGCCTTGCCGTGCTTATGTCGAGTATTGCGCTTGGCTGGAACTATGTATTCAACACGATATTTGAGCGCTGGGAAGCGCGCCAGTCGGTGCGAGGCCGCTCACTAGCTCGGCGGTTAATGCATGGCATTGGTTTCGAGGGCGGCCTTGTGGCTATCTTGGTTCCAGTGGTTTCCTTCTGGCTAAACACCTCATTGCTGAGTGCGTTTATGGCAAATCTGGGCCTTTTAGTGTTCTTCTTTGTTTACGCCATTGCCTTCACGTGGCTTTTTGACCGCGTATTCGGTCTGCCCGAGTCCGCTACAAAGTAGCCGCGCCTCGTTTAAGCCGCAGTAGTTTTCGTTTGCAGATAGGCCAAAATCATCTCAATAAGGCCGTTTTCTACATCTTCTTCCCGCCACATAGAGTTCTCTTGGCTAATCAAACGCACCATGGTGAAGATGGTGCTATTGACGATAATGAATATCCGCACCTCGAGGTTTTCTATCGGGTACTCGCGGTAATACTTCAAAAAATAGATGCGCGATAATTCGAGAAAGTGCTGCTGCAGCGCGTTGGCGACTTTGTCGGTGGGCAGGCGGTGCCAGTTTCTAGCGAGCTCAAGATACAGCCCATTGCGCGAATTCAGCATGGTAAAGCCGTAATGAATGGCGCCTGTGACTAGGTCACGCAAGGTGCTGGTTTCGCTAATCGGTAGACGCTGCAGGCCTTTACCAATATCACTCGCCATATTGTTCATCAGGGCTTCAATCAATGCTTCTTTGCTGCTGAAGTATTGATACAGCGAGCCCACACTCACATTGGCAAGCTCTGCAATACGCGATGTGGTGGTGAAATCTAAGCCTTTTTCGATGATGCAACGCGCTGTGGCATCGATCAGCGTATCGATCATTTGCCGCGAGCGTTCTTGCTTAGGTGTCTTTCTCATACCGACTTTTTCATACTAAATACTCATAACGCGAGTTGAATGCGAATGCAGGTTCGCATTAATGTTCAGGCATAACAACTACCTCAGCTCGTACCTTAGATGCTGATGAGCCTTCGCTAATGATTCCTGAATGAGTACAACGATTATGACCAGCACCGTATTGATCACAGGCTGTGACACGGGTATCGGCAATGCCACGGCGCATTATTTTCAGCAACAGGGCTGGAGTGTGTCAGCGACCATGCTTAACCCAGAAAGTGAAACTACGCTGGCTGCGTTACCGCGAGTTATCTGTCCAAAATTGGACGTGACAGATAAAGCCAGCATCGCGCTAGCGGTTGCAGAAACGCTGAAGCAGTTTGGTCGTATAGATGCCGTGGTGAACAATGCAGGTTACGGTCTTATCGGCGCGTTTGAGACTTTGAGCGATGAGCAAATTAGGCGCCAGTTCGATACCAATGTGCATGGCTTAATGGATGTCTGTCGAGCCGTATTACCTCATTTTCGTGCACAAAACAGCGGTGCCTTGATCAACGTATCCAGCATGGTTGGCCGTATCCCACTGCCGTTTTACAGCATCTATAACGCCAGTAAATTTGCCGTCGAAGGCTTCTCTGAAGGCTTAATTTATGAACTTGAGCCATTCAATATTCGCGTTAAATTAATTGAGCCAGGCTCGGTGAAAACCGCCTTTTTTCAAGGCTCAAGTGATCGTGAGAACAGCACTGGCGAGCGTGCTTATGCTGAGTTTAGCCAAGCTCAGTTAGCCGTCATGGATGAAATTGGCGCGAATGGCACAAGCAAAGAGGCTACGGCTGAGGTTATTTTCAAATCGGCTATCGATCAAAGCAGTCGCATTCGCTATTCGGTAGGTCTTGATGCAAAAGTCCTTATGGCCGCGCGCCGAGTGTTGCCAGACGCGGTGTTTATGCAGCTGATTAAAGCAGGCTTGAGTCCTTCGCTATTTACCAATGCTCGGCGCCGGCTTTATCAACTGCAAAAGTAGTTTATGAGCGACATCACCTTGATCGATGAATGCCGCCGTAAGCTGCGACAAAACGCAGTGCTAACCCGTGTTGCGCATCCCCGCGGCAATGGCGTTCACCGTTCGTAGCAGCGGCGGCAGCCATCTTTGCCGCTCATCCTCTGATGTCGATTCATCGCGGTAGCGCCGCAGCAAGACGATCTGAATATGGTTGAGCACGTCGAGGTATGGGTTGCGCCGCACCATCGACATGCCAATGTATTCGTCGATCTCGACCAAAGACTCGGCTTTTGCCACCTGCAATAACTCATCGAAGGCCAGAAAATATTCGGCGCGAATAGCCTCATAAATTGGCTGAGCTTGCGCTTGATCGGCAACCAAGCTGGCATAGCCATGCGCAATAGTCATCTCGCCCTTGGTTAGCGACAGCTGAGTGTTGCGCAACATGCTGTGAAAAAACGGCCAGTCCTTAAATAGTGTGTGCAGCAATTCTGGCTGATCTTTGTGATTTTCTCGCCACGCTTTTAGCGCCGATCCGATGCCAAACCACGCGGGTAATGTGTGACGCGATTGCGACCAGCCGAACACCCAAGGAATCGCACGCACAGACGATTTCGATAGGTCGCCGACTTTACGCGAGGCGGGGCGTGAGCCGATATTCAGCAGGCCAAGCTCTCGCACAGGTGTTGCTTCGAAAAAGTAGTTGAAGAAAAACGGCGTGTCGTCGGTGAGTTCGCGGTAAGCCTTTTCACCAAAGGCGGCGAGCTCGGCCACAACTTGCTCATGCTCAGCGGGAGCCGATTTATGGCCCATGACCAAATGCGCGGAAGCTTTCATCAAGCCAGTCGCACCCATGGTGATCTCATAAATGGCGGTTTCGGTATTGCTGTATTTTGACGACAGCACCTCACCTTGCTCGGTAAATTTGATTTGGCCTTCTACTGTGCCAGCAGGCAGCGACAGGATGGACTCGTGCGTGGGTCCGCCGCCTCGTGCAACGGTGCCGCCACGGCCATGAAACAGACGGCATTCGATACCATTCTTCTGAGTGATCGATAGCACGCGTTTCTGCGCGTTATACAAACTCCACACCGATGCCAGCGAGCCGCCATCTTTGCAGGAGTCGGAGTAGCCCAACATCGCTTCTTGTAGGTCGCCTGAAACGCGTAGCAGCTCACGATAAACCGGATTTTCAAAGAGGACACTGAGTACTTCTTCGATCTGCTGAAGATCTTCAATGGTTTCAAATAAGGGTGAAATCTGAATATCACAAAACCATTTGGCGTCGCGCTTGCCGGCTAAGCCAGCCAAGATGGCGAGGAACATTACCTCCATCACGTGGCTAGCTTCATGCGTCATGGAGATCACGTAGGTGCCAAAACAGTCGCGGCTAATGATGTCGATGAGCTCGCGCTTCACCTTAAATACCATAAGGGTTTCGGCAGATTCAGCGGGCAAGGCAGCCATATCGATTGCTTTATGACTGCTACCGATAAGCTTAGTTAGCAGCGCCATCCGGCCCGTTTCATCCAGCGCCAAATAGTCGGTACCGGGCTGTAATTGCTTGAGAATATCCGTCACGGTATTGCTATGGCGCGTCGACTCTTGGCGCACATCGAGCTTGCATAAATGCCAGCCAAAGGTTTCAGCTAAACGAATGAGATCTTTGACCTCACCATCGGCAAGTAGTTGATCACCGGTGGCTATCAGCACATCGCGGATGCGATAAAGGTCATCGAGAAAGCTATCTTTATTGGCATAGGCAAGCGCCGATAAAGTGATGACCTTCTTGTCCTGAATAGAGCTTATGTAGTCCAGATAATGCTGCAGGCGCTGGCGAATAATGTGTAACTTGAATCGGTATGGCTCTTCGGCAAAAGCCTCGTTGACTGACCTGTCTACTGAAGACAGATCAAAATCGGCCGCATCCTGATGCAAGCCTAGCGCGTCGTAATTAATTTCTGGGCAGAGCTGGCTAGAGTGGGTAAGTACGCGGTCCAAACTCGCTAAGCGATCAAGGTATTCCTGCAAAATAGTTTGTGTTGCCGAACAAACCGCAAAGCGAGTGATCTCATGAGTGACATGGGGGTTGCCGTCACGATCACCGCCGATCCATGTGCCAAAACGAAAAAGGCTAGGCACAGTTACCGGTGATTGTGGATTTTTTTCGTTGAAAACTGTATCCACCGCGCGTTCAAGATGGCGGTAAGCCTGCGGCACGGCATCGAAAATAGACGCGCTAAAGTAATAAAGACCTAAGCGAATTTCGTCATGAACTTCGGGGCGAGTAGTGCGGACTCCATTGGTTTTAAGCAGAGATAAAATGACCGATTTAGCCTGCCTAAGTAGATGGTCACGATCAACGCCCGATGCGTTAGGACGGTCCATCTCCACGCAAATTAGAAAAATTTTGCGCTGCAAATCCATCACCGTACGGCGCTTAGCTTCAGTCGGGTGAGCCGTAAATACCGGCATATAAATCAGTCGATTGAGCAGAGTCTGTAAATCATCAGGGCTCATGTTTTGGTTAGCAAACTCATGCATGGTGTCATTGAACGACCCTTGCCATAAGTGCGAATCTCGCCGTACTTGCTTACGGCGCTGCTGATGCATGTGATTTTCTTCAGCAATATTGACTAGGCTGAAGTAGAGGTTGTAAGCGCGCACGACAAAGTTCAACGTGGCTGGGTCGAGCGAGCGCACTAAAGTCATGAGCTTGGCGTATAGCTTCGGGCTATGTTGCGTGCGCAATTTAATAAAGCCTCGGCGCAGAGTCTCCACGGTATCGAAGACGTGATCGCCTGTTTGTTCTTTGAGGACTTCGCCTAGCAGGTTGCCAAACAGTCTTACGCGGGCACGAAGGGCTTTATCGTTGTCGTTTAAGCTTTTTTTCATAGTGACACTAAATCCGAAAGTAAAAAATGTAGATGCTCGACTCACCTTAACTGCCTTATACAATGAACCACAACTATTGCGCCGCATTGCTGCGGTGTAAGCTCATTTGACCGAGCACCATGATTGGAGTCAACTCAGTGACGCACTCTCAGTATCGAATAGAAACCGATAGCCTCGGTGACGTTGAAGTTCCGCTAGAGGCTTTGTTCGGCGCTCAAACACAAAGAGCGGTGAGTAATTTCGCCATTAGCAATCTGGTGATGCCCAAGCGCTTTATTGCAAGCCTTGGCCTAATTAAAGCTGCTGCGGCAAACGCCAATACAGAGCTTGGCTTGCTTGATGAAGATATTGGCAAGGCAATTTATGACGCGGCTATGGAGCTGGCCAAAGGCCATCATAGTGAGCAATTTCCAGTCGATGTTTTTCAAACTGGCTCCGGCACCAGCACTAATATGAATGCCAATGAAGTCATTGCAACCTTGGCCAGCCGGCAGCTACAGAGGCCTGTGCATCCGAATGACATGGTGAATTGCAGCCAGAGCAGCAACGATGTCATTCCCACTGCAATTCATCTCAGCGCACAGTTAGCGCTTGAGCAGCAGTTACTGCCGGCGCTAAAAAGCTTAATGGCGATCACTCTGGCAAAAGAGCAGGCCTTGGCCGGTCAGCTAAAAACTGGCCGCACGCATTTGATGGATGCCATGCCGATTAGCCTCGGACAGGAGCTGTCTGCTTGGCGAGCACAATTGGAGCTAGCGCTTGCCCGCATTAGCGATAGTCAAGAGCGGCTGTGCCAGATCGCTCAAGGTGGCACGGCGGTAGGTACTGGGGTGAACGCATCCGAGCAGTTTCCGCGACTGTTTGCTCAGCATTTATCGAGCCTTAGCGGCAGCTCATTTCGCACTGCCGATAACTTATTTGCCGCACTCAGCAGCCAAGATACTGCGGTCGAAATGTCGGGCCAACTCAAGGCATTAGCGGTAGCGCTACTAAAAATTGCCAATGATTTGCGCTGGATGAATAGCGGCCCACTCGCGGGCTTAGGTGAGATCAGCCTGAAGGCTTTGCAGCCAGGCAGCAGCATCATGCCGGGCAAGGTAAATCCGGTATTGCCTGAGGCAGTGGCGATGGCTGCGGTGCAGGTCATGGGTAATGACACGACGATTACGATGGCCGGCGCATCGGGCAATTTTCAGCTCAATGTGATGCTGCCAGTGATTGCCTACAACTTGCTGCAAAGCATCGAATTACTCGGCGGTAGCTGCCACGCATTAGCCGCTGCGATTGGTGAATTTACGGTTAACGCCGATGTGCTAGAGCAAAACTTGGCGCGAAATCCTATTTTGGTCACGGCGTTGAATCGCGAAATTGGCTACAGCAAAGCCGCTGAAATTGCTAAGCGGGCCTATGCTGAGAAGCGGCCAGTGCTAGAGGTAGCTATTGAGATGACGGAGTTGGATCCGGCTTATCTGGCGGGGTTATTAGCGCCAGATAAGCTCATCTAAAACCAGCTGAGTTAATGGCCCAGGGCATTTGTATTTTTTAACTGTGCGTGTATCGTTGCCAACACTAATTACCCACCTGCAAGAACCTTCTTGAGCATGGCAGCATTCCAGCAAGCAGCTAAAAGGCGTCGCTTATCACTATCCATGATGGTGATGCTGCTATTGCATTGGTCGTTTAGCTCGTGCGCGGCATTGGCCGACACGCTGTGTGTTGAGCCAGATGGTGTGGTGGTGTGGGAACAGTCTGGAGATCCTTGCCATTCAGCGCTCGCGGAGCATGCTAGCGATACACCATGCGTAGCTTTTCAAGCTCAAGATGGCCATGACGATGTCTCGCCTGCGGCCGGTACTCATGACCGCGATGGTGGCCTCGCTGGGCTTTGTGCCGATGGCGCTCGCCACGGGCACCGGCGCTGAAGTGCAAAAGCCGCTAGCCATTGTCGTGATAGGCGGCTTAATCACTAGCACATTGCTCACGCTCGTGGTGTTGCCCGCGATATACCGCCTGATTGAGCGCTTGAAATAGGAGAAGCGCTAGCGCATCGATTTACGCTCAATCATCGGCGTGATGCCCTCACGCAAGATGCGCTGAATTTCTAAAATC
>JAGPVX010000026.1 GCA_018066805.1 Paraperlucidibaca sp.
GGTTACGCTATATGCAGCATCAATACTGAGCTTACGATTAACCTTATAGTTGGCACCAATAGCATACATGAAGCGATCACTGTCTGGAGCACCTGGGTGTCTAAATTCTGCAGACGGTATTGGTGTTTTATCAAACTGGAAACCACTGCGTAGAGTTAGCTGATCATCCCAATGATAGTTCCCACCAACAGATACTTTAAATGAGTCTCTCCATTTAGTGTCGATGCCTGCATCACCTTGCTTAATAGGATTTCCATTAGGATCGGTTTGGTCCAAGAATTGCACTCTGATTTTATCAACTGCTGATGTTTCAATAAACGTAAAGTCAGCCAAGATATCGATTTTATCGGTAAGCTGATGAAAGACATTAACAGATGTGCGGGCAGGGATTATTAAGTCACTTTTTGCAGTAGTGTCTGGTCTAAGGTTCTCTCTCAAATAGTCTTCTAGGTTTTGCCCGCTTACAAGAGGTGTATCAATTAAAAGATTAGTTAAGGCCGAGCCGCGTATATTACTCAAGTCCCACTCAATGTCGCCGCGTAGTTTGACTTTACTCTCGGAGCGATAAGCAATACCAAATCGGGTTCTATCAGTAGGGGCGAACATATAACCAAGGTTGTAGCCAAGGCCGTAACCATACATTTCAACTTGTGCACTACCAGAAGCATCGGAGGCGGCTAATTGTCCGCCTAATGTATCTAGCACTGTTCCACATAAACTACTAACAGGTCCAATGCCACTAAGTGCACCATTACAGGCGGTATCAAATACAGTTTGTAGAACTCCACCGGTTGGGTCCAGAGTTAATACGTCAAGGGTGCCACTTTCTATGGCGCTTCTTAACAAATAAGGAACGACACCAGGCACATCGATCGCTGACTTTTGACGAATGTGGCCACCAATAACACTGACGCCAAAGCCAACACTATGCATATCATCAAAGCGAATGCCGATGGACGGGTTAATGTTGATGAGTTCAATAGCAATGCTATCGATTTGATATTTACCAGCCCAGTCAGACTTATAGTTTAAATTGCCGCCACCAGGCGCAAAGACGCCAATACCAGCCGTAATCGTATCGTTGATCGGCAAAGACACAAAAGCACCACCAGCACCTAGGACTTTTGGCCAAAAAGAGCCTGCTGGGCCAGGGTTGTCATCTGCAACGGAGTCGCCTTGACCAGAGGTTTGGTCAGTGCCGGCGCCATGCCTTGTTTCCGCTACATTAGCTTCGGCCTTGCCGCGCAAAAACAATGCTGAAAAGCCTTGTGAAACCTGCAGTCCACCTTTTAAACGAGCGAGCCCGGCTGGGTTGTAATAGATAACTGAGGGGTCGCTAGCTTCTGCGCCGTTAGCGTTTGCAGTGCCTTGATGGGCAGCTGTAATAGTGGGCAGGTCGAGACCGCCGGCTTGAGCTCCAGCTGAAAAAGCTAATGCGAAAATTGAGAGAGACAGCGCACGCAGGGGGAGGGCAGGATGGAGCACGGGCATGAAAAACCTCTTATTTTTTATTATTTGAGTAGTTTTCCATAGACGATGCTTGTTAAGCAAGTGTTGTTTCACATTCGTCAATAATTTGACAGAAACTCTGTAGTCTCAAGTACTTAAGTTTGATTGTTAAGCGTATATAGCTCAAAAAAAAGCCCCGCACCGAAGTGCAGGGCTTTTCTCAAATCAACAACGATTACGCAGAGAACTGGTTCATCGTGTTTTTGCTGTCATCACCAGCTTTTAGAGCTTGTTCGCCAGCGAAGATCTCTTTGTGATCATCGCCAATGTCCGAACCGGCCATGGCTTGGTGCTTAACGCAAGCGACACCTTCGCGGATCTCTTTACGTTGCACGCCAGCCACATAAGCCAACATGCCTTGGTCGCCAAAGTAGCCTTTGGACAATTCATGCATGTGCAGAGCAGTGGTGTGGTAAGTAGGCAGAGTGATCAGGTGATGGAAAATGCCAGCTTCGCGAGCCGAATCGGCTTGGAAGGTACGGATTTTTTCATCAGCATCTTTTGCCAATTCAGTTTCGTCGTAATCAATGCTCATCAGTTTGGCGCGGTCATAAGCCGATACGTCTTTGCCTTCAGCAACAAAACGATCGTAGGCTTGTTGACGGAAGTTCAATGTCCAGTTGAACGATGGGCTGTTGTTGTAAACCAGCTTAGCGTTTGGCACGACTTCTTTAACGCGGTTAACCATGTGTGCAATTTCTTTCACGTTTGGTGTTGGCGTTTCGATCCAGAGCAAGTCAGCACCGTTTTGCAGTGATGTAATGCAGTCGAGCACAACACGGTCAATCTGTGTGCCTTCGCGGAACTGGTACAGGCCAGAAGCCAAGCGTGTTGGGCGGTGTAGCTTGCCATCACGTTTGATTAGGATTTCGTCATCTTGAGCTTCAGAGATGTCGATTTCTTGTGTGGCCAAGTAGCTGATGTACTGCGACGCCAAATCACCTTTCTTGTTCGAGACAGGGATTTTTTGTGTCAAGTCAGCGCCTTCGGAGTCGGTACGGGCAACAATGATGCCTTCTTCGACGCCGAGCTCTAGGAACGCGTAACGCACAGCGTTGATTTTCGCGATGAAATCTTCGTGTGGCACGGTTACTTTACCGGCTTGGTGACCGCACTGTTTAGCGTCGGACACTTGGTTTTCGATTTGGATGGCGCAAGCACCAGCTTCAATCATTTTCTTGGTCAGCAAGTAAGTTGCTTCATCGTTGCCGAAGCCGGCATCGATGTCGGCAATCACCGGCACAACGTGAGTTTCGTAGTTGTTGATTTGCTCTTCGAGATCTTTAGCTTTAGCTGTATCGCCAGCTTCTTGGGCTTTTTTCAAGCTGCGGAAGAGGTCGTTCATTTCTTTAGCATCGGCTTGACGCAAGAAGGTGTACAGCTCTTCGATCAACGCTGGAACTGAAGTTTTTTCGTGCATTGATTGGTCAGGCAGTGGACCAAACTCTGAACGAAGGGCGGCAACCATCCAACCCGACAGGTACAGGTATTTTTTCTCTGTAGTGCCGAAGTATTTTTTGTTGGCGATCATTTTTTGTTGGGCAACAAAACCGTGCCAGCAACCCAGCGATTGTGTGTATTTGCTGGTGTCGGCGTCGTATTCAGCCATGTCGCGGCGCATAATGCCGGCAGTGTACTTGGCAATATCTAAACCAGTTCTGAAACGGTTTTGCATTTGCATGCGAGCCGCATCTTCTGGGCTAATAGCGCTCCATGGGGTGCCAAATTTGGCCTTCACGGCGCGAACAGCGTCAATCGCAGAGGTGTACGTAGTCATGGCGTTTTCCTGTCACGAGGGGTGGATGTCAATGCGCCCGTATAATGTTTAAAGGTGCTATTAACAGTGGGCGCAGTGTAGGGGTTCATGGCATAATTTTCAAAGTTTATAGTTTTTATAGTCGGTATTCACGCCATGAATCTTGAGCGCATTGATCTCAACTTATTAGTCTATCTAGATGTCTTGCTTCGCGAGCAAAGTGTCACGCGCGCAGCAGGCCAGTTAGGCATTACGCAGCCAGCATTGTCGAATGGCCTTAAGCGCTTACGCGACCTTTTCAATGATCCTTTGCTCATTCGCAGTAGCCAAGGCATGACGCCGACGGAGCGAGCGCTTGAGCTGGCACCGTTGATTCGCCAAGCCTTGTCGCAAATCACCGACATCTTAGAACCTCGGCAAGAGTTTAAGCCGCTGACATCGCGCCGTGTGTTTCGCATCATGTCTAGCGATTATGCTGAAGCAACGCTTGTCCCTGCTTTAGTTAAGGCGCTGCGCTCTGAGGCGCCCGATGTGGTGTTGGATTTTCTCACACCATCTGATGTTAGCGTGCAGGATATTGAGCAGGGCAAGGTCGACTTGGCGATTAACCGCTTCAATGAAATGCCACAATCGTTCCATCAAATCACCTTATGGACAGATAGCTTTTCCTGCTTGCTCAACCGCAATAACCCTGCGGCTTTGCGCTTTAATTTGAAGAACTATCTCGACTCTCAGCATATTTGGGTGTCAAAAACAGGCATGGGTATTGGCTTTGGCGTAAACCCTGATCGAGGCCATTTGGGGCAGATCGATGCCGCTTTGGAGCGCCTAGGTCAGCGCCGCCGCATCACGATTTTTACGCGCCATTACCAAATGCCAGCCTTGGTTGCGCACAAGGCCGACTTAGTGGCGACGCTGCCAACACGAATCGCTAAGTTGCAGCAAGACCATCCGCAATTAGTGATTAAAGAGCCGCCATTCCACATTCCAGCCTTTGAGCTAAAGATGGCTTGGGGGCCTTTGCTGCACCATAGCCCTGCGCACCGCTGGCTGCGTCAGCTCATCACTTTTGTCGCCAGACAAATCGCCGAACAAGAAAAAAGCGCAGAAGAAGAGAGCGGCCTAGCGCGGCGTAATGCGCGGATTCGGCGTATTCGGGAATGACCAAAGCTTAAGTTTTGGTTAAACTATGTGCCCCGCACGAACATCCCCTTGATCACAGCACTTTGAGGCAAACGGATATGACTGAACAACGCGTCCAGCACGGCGAACTTGATATCGCCAAATCGCTTTTTGACTTGGTGAATAACGAGGTAGCTCCCGGCACAGGCATAAGCCCTGAGCATTTTTGGCAGCAATTCGAGCAAGTTATGGCCGATTTGATACCTAAAAATAAGGCCTTGCTGGCAAAGCGCGATGATATCCAGGCGAAAATCGATGCATGGCACCAAGCCAACCCAAAAGCTGAGTTTGCTGCGTATAAGGCATTCCTCGTTGAAATCGGCTACTTGATTGCTGAAGGTGCAGATTTCGAAGTGTCGCCAACAAATGTAGACGATGAAATCGCCCATATTGCCGGCCCGCAACTAGTTGTGCCGGTGAAAAATGCCCGTTATGCCTTGAATGCTGCCAATGCGCGTTGGGGCTCTTTATATGACGCGCTGTATGGTACTGACGCTATTTCAGAAGAAGATGGTGCAGTGCGCGCAGGTGGCTACAATCCCGTACGCGGTAATAAAGTCATCGCATTTGCCCGTAAGTTCTTAGATCAGGCAGCACCTTTAGCATCGGGCTCGCACGCAGATAGCACTGCCTATGCCATCGTTAATGGCCAGTTGCAAATCACTCTGGCCACTGGCCAAACAGTAGCGCTAGCTCAGCCAGAAAAATTCGTTGGTTATACTGGTGATGCTGCTGACCCTACAAGTGTCTTGTTGAAAAACAATAACCTGCATGCGGAAATTCAATTCGATCGCAACAGTGCCATTGGCAAAACCGATGCTGCTGGCGTTAAAGATGTGAACTTAGAGTCGGCCATCACCGCTATTCAAGACTGCGAAGATTCAGTTGCAGCCGTTGATGCCGAAGACAAAGTTGAGGTTTACAGCAACTGGTTAGGCCTGATGAAAGGTGACTTGGCTGAGTCATTCCAAAAGGGTGGCAAAACTCTAACGCGTACGCTCAATAGCGACCGCAGCTTCACCACACCATCTGGTGGCGAACTCACGCTGCACGGCCGCGCTCTGCTGCTAGTGCGTAACGTTGGCCATCTGATGACCAACCCAGCCGTTCGCTACAAAGGCGAAGAAGTGCCGGAAGGCATCATGGATGCCATGGTGACTACCTTGGCCGCCATGCACGATCTGCAAAAGAAAAACCGCGTCAGCAACTCGCGTACTGGCTCGATGTATATCGTGAAACCAAAAATGCACGGCCCTGAAGAAGTGGCTTTCGCCAGCGAAATCTTTGCTCGCGTAGAAGATGCTTTGGGCTTGGCACGTAACACCATGAAAATGGGCATCATGGATGAGGAGCGCCGCACTACAGTGAACTTGAAAGAGTGCATCCGTGCCGCTAAAGAGCGTGTGATCTTCATCAACACCGGCTTCTTAGATCGTACCGGCGATGAAATGCACACTTCTATGGAAGCTGGCGCCATGGTGCGTAAAGCTGACATGAAAAAACTGCCATGGATCAGCGCTTACGAAAACTGGAACGTTGATGTTGGCCTGAAATGCGGCCTGCAAGGCAAAGCGCAAATCGGTAAGGGCATGTGGGCAATGCCAGACTTGATGAAAGACATGCTGGAGCAAAAAATTGCGCACCCGAAAGCTGGCGCTAACACTGCTTGGGTGCCATCGCCAACAGGCGCTACGCTGCACGCCACGCATTACCACCAGGTATTAGTGCAAGACGTGCAAGAGCAGCTGAAGTCACGCGCACACGCCAAGCTTGATGACATTTTGACCTATCCAGTGACTCACACACCGAACTGGTCGGTTGAAGAAATCAAAAACGAACTGGATAACAACTGCCAAGGCATCTTGGGTTATGTGGTGCGTTGGATTGACCTTGGTGTGGGTTGCTCGAAAGTGCCAGATATCAACAACGTGGGATTGATGGAAGATCGCGCCACGCTGCGCATCTCCAGTCAGCACGTGGCTAACTGGCTTCGTCACGGCGTTTGCACTAAAGCTCAGGTAACTGAAGCAATGGAGCGCATGGCCGCCGTGGTCGACCAGCAAAATGCTGGTGATCCACTGTACACAGCAATGGCACCAGACTTCGCCAACAGCGTCGCTTTCCAAGCTGCTGCTGAGCTGGTGTTTGAGGGTTGTGCGCAGCCCAATGGCTACACTGAGCCAGTGCTACATCGTCGCCGCTTAGAGTTAAAAGCTGCCAATGCTTAAGTTTTAAGTTGCTCAAAAAGCCGCCATTTGTTCTGCAGATGGCGGCTTTTTTATGGCCATTTCTACCGTATGATTTATGGTAGAGCGGAGCTTATTTAAGGATGTGTTATGAACCAGATGCAAGCAGGCATTTTAGCGCCAGTCCCTGAAAACGCGCGATTCATTAGTTTTCAATTAGCCGATAGCATCTCGCTGGAAACCACACTAAGAGCAGTTCAGGCGCATGCTGATGGCGAGCGCGCAGTTGTCGGTATTGGCTTGACGGTAGTTGAGGCCTTAGGCCAGCACATACCAGGCTTAACGGCAGGCCCTCGTATAGATGGCAGTTTGGTCGATATTCCTTGCCAGCCCATCGCGCTCTGGCTGTGGCTGCGCGGGCCATCGCGTGGTGAGCTCTTGCATCAAGAACGGCATTGGGTCGATATGCTCACGCCATGCTTTACGCGCATGCAAAGCATAGAGTCATTCTGCTACGACAATGGTCGCGACTTAACCGGCTATGAAGATGGCACTGAAAACCCAGAGGGCGAGGAGGCGATTGCTGTTGCTAGCGTTACTGCACCTGCTGCAGATGCATTAGTTGGCAGTAGCTATTTAGCCGTGCAGCAATGGCTACACGACTTTAAAACCTTCGATGCCATGACAGATGCCGAGCAGGACAATACGTTTGGCCGCCACCGCATTAGTAATGAAGAGTTTGATGAGGCGCCAGAAAGCGCGCATGTAAAGCGCACGGAACAAGAAGCTCCCACGCCCGAGGCACACGTTTTGCGCCGCTCTATGCCCTGGTCTGCTGGTAACCGCGCAGGATTGGTGTTCACGGCTTTTGGCCATTCGTTAGAGGCGTTTGAAGTTTTACTTACACGAATGAGCGGTGCTCATGACGGCATTATTGATGGCTTATTTGCTTTCACTAAACCAGTTAATGGGGCCTATGTTTGGTGCCCTGGAATGCGCAATGGTCAGTTGGACCTGCGAGCTTTAGGGCTCTGAGGCTGACTTACCGAATATTTCATCCATAAAAAAGCCGCTATGACAGCGGCTTTTTTATTAGCACCAGTTTATGCCACCGGCACAAAGTCTGCCTTTTCACGTACAGCACAATCTGGGCAAGCCCAATTATCTGGAATGCTCGCCCATGCTGTGCCAGCTGGAAAGCCTTCTTTCGGACAGCCTTCGTGCTCATCATAGGTGTAGCCACAATCGCTACAGCGGTAGCACATCGCATTCGCAACAGGCGTTACCGGCGCTAAGGTTGCGCTCTCTGCTGCGCCATCGGCAATGTGTTGCTCCTGAACGCGATTAAGCTCCGAGCGTAAAATCTTCTCACGCTTGCCCGGCTGAATATTGGCGCGGGTCAAATCACCTTTGTAATGCTTGGCCACCAATGGGTCCATTTGGCGGAACCAGAGGAAAGGAATGTAAGCAGGGATCAGCATTGAGGCATAGCCCGAAGGAAGCTGTGGGCTTTCCTCAAAGTGACGTAAGGCCTGAAAGCTGCGCGTTGGGTGCGCATGATGATCGCTGTGGCGCTGCAGCTGGTACAAAAACAAGTTGGTGACAATGTGGTTGCTATTCCATGAGTGCTCGGGCTTGCAACGCTCAAAGCGACCATCAGCTCCTTTTTGACGCAGTAGGCCGTAATGCTCGATGTAGTTAATCACTTCCAACAATGCGGCACCGTAGAAGGCTTGCAGCAGCAAGAAGGGCAGTGCATACCAGCCTAAAACAGCGGTAACGGCAGCAAAGAAGACAACGGTTAAGGCCCAGGCCTGCAGGTTATCGTTGCTCAAACTCCACACCGATTTATCCTGGCGATTCAGGCGTTCGCCTTCAATTTTCCATGCTGAGCGCACGCTACCAATCATTGTGCGTGGTAAAAATGCCCAAAATGTCTCGCCCATGCGTGAGCTGGCAGGATCATCTGGAGTCGCAACATTTTTGTGATGACCACGCACGTGCTCAGCGTAAAAATGGCCATAGGCAACAGGCGCTAACGTCAATTTAGCCATCCAGCGGCCAAACTCATCGCGTTTGTGTGAAAGCTCATGAGCAGTATTAATGGCGATACCATTAATCGCACCAACGGATAGCACAACACCAATATAACCAAACACCGACAGATCGCCAGTGACAGCAATGACTGCGCCCCAAATCGTGACAATAAATTGCGATGGAATATAGGCATACACAATGAAACGATAATAGCTGTCGGACTCTAGCTGGTTCACCATGGACTCTGGTGGATTATTCGTATCAGTACCAATTAAACGATCTAGCGCAGGAATGACGCCGTAAACCAGCAAAGGGCCGCCCCATAAAAAGGCTTGGATGCCAGTGAGCTCATAGGCCAGTAAAATCAATAAGCCCAATACGGGCAGCATAGGGCTGAGTAGCCAAAGATAGCGTTTGCCATCAGTCCATGCGGTATCAGCAGTAGTCGTGGTCATGAGTGTTCTCCTAGCGCTAGGCGCTGCTATCAGGCTCTGCCGGCCTTGTGAACATATCATTGTGCAATGTAACGGTTTATGGCAGGCTTAATTCACCGGATATCTATCTCAAAACGCCGACTAAGACGCTATGGAAGACTTTTTAAGTGTGGTTTTCGATGATTTGCACCTTAAGGGCGCTGGGTATGCCTTCGTTCATGGCCACGCTAATTGGTCGGCTCAGGTTGCATTGCCAGGGCGAGCTGTCTTTCATGCGGTGCTATTTGGTGAAGTGCATTTACATACTCACCAGCAAACCTATCACCTGCGCGCCGGCGACCTATTCGTTTTGCCAAGTGGTTTAGCTCATACCTTGTCAGATGCCTCACTGTCGCCTCAAGCGCCTGAAAACATTAGCTATGCCCTCAGTGAACGCCGCCATCAACCTTATGCTTTGGGTGAGGGCAATATTTCGGCGATTGTGCTTATTGCCGGCAGTCATTACGACACTGATCTTGGTCAGCCGCTAATGTCGGCGCTGCCTTCAGCATTTCTAGTGGCCGGCCAAGGCCAGGAGCCGCCGGAATGGCTGCGCATCGGCATCTTGTTTCTTCAGCAAGAAATTAGCGAGTCGCGCCCAGGCCAGCAAAGCATCTTGAATCGTCTAGGCGATATTTGGTTTATGCAGTGCTTGCGAGTGTATATCGACAAAATTTCGACAGATGACAGTAGCTGGTTGCGCGCGTTGAAAGATCCTGCCTTGGCTACCGTGTTGAGCGCCGTGCATCGCAAGCCTGAGCAAGAATGGACCGTGCCGAAAATGGCCGAGTTAGCACATTTATCGCGCTCAGCTTTTGCCGATCGTTTTCAGCGCACCATGGGCAAGCCGCCACAACGCTATCTCAATGAACACCGCATGCGTTTGGCGGCTTGGCAGCTTCGCCATAGCGATCAGCCTGTTTGCCGGATAGCCGACATGATTGGCTACGCATCAGAGACTGCGTTTGGCCAAGCCTTTAAACGCGCACATGGCATGGCGCCTGGCCGCTATCGTCAGCATATTCGCGAGCAATGAGTAGGGAAATAGCCCATCGGCCTCGCCTTAAGCTGTAAATCTGGTATAAAAGACCACTGATGCAGCCCACATAACAATAGAAATCGTAAGAAGGATAATTTATGAGCCGCTACGCTTCCCGCTCAACACTAGTGCATTGCTTACTGCATTGGGCTGAGACTACTCCCAATGCCCCTTATCTGACTCAGCCTAATGCCGATGGCTCGTCATATGACATCACTTGGGGTCAAGCTGCCGATCAAGCTCGCCGCTTAGCATCACATATAAAATCATTGAATTTGGGTGAGGGCGCCTCTGTTGGCCTGCTCGGTCGTAACAGCGCTCACTGGATTGTTGCCGACGTTGCCATTTGGATGGCCGGCCATGTCACCGTGCCTTTATATCCGACATTAAATGGCGAATCTGCCGCTTATATCCTCGATCATTCTGATTGTAAGGCCATTATTTTAGGCAAAATGGATGGCATTGCCGATGGTTGGAAAGACATCGAGCCGCACCTGCCCAGCTTGCCTATGCTGAGCTTGCCGCTATCGCCACGCATGGATGTGCCGCAATATAACGATATTATCGCCAATACAGCGCCGATCAGCGATGAAGACATCACGCTACCGCATGTTGATGCCATGGCGACGATTGTCTACACATCAGGCTCTACTGGCCGTCCTAAAGGTGTCATGCATAGCTTTGGCACCATGTGCTCGGTGGCTAATGCCCTGCGTGATACTTATAAAGTCACGCGTGATGAGCGCATGTTGTCGTACTTACCATTGGCTCACGTGGCTGAGCGCGCCGTAGTTGAAACCGCCTCGCTATATTTTGGCTATCGTGTTTTCTTCGCCGACGGCCTAGAAACCTTCCAACGCGACTTACAGCGTGCGCAACCGACAATTTTCTTCTCAGTGCCGCGCCTCTGGACCAAGTTCTATCTCGCTATCAATGAGAAGTTGCCACCATCCAAGCAACGAATTTTGTTCAATATCCCATTCCTTAATCGCTTGGTGAAAGGCAAGATTCTTAAGCAGCTAGGCCTCGACAAAGTGCGTATTGCTATCACTGCTTCAGCGCCTCTGCCACCAAATATCATGAACTGGTATCACAACCTTGGCCTCGAACTACTTGACGTTTATGGTATGTCGGAAAACTTCGGTTACTCGCATGGCTCACGTCCTGGCGAAGTCCGTATTGGCTATGTTGGTCACGCCAACCCTGGTGTTGAACAGCGCATTGGCGACAATGGCGAAGTGCTAGTAAAAAGCCCTGGCCAGATGATGGGCTATTACAAAGCGCCGGATAAAACCGCTGAAGACATGACTGATGACGGCTTCCTGAAAACAGGTGACCGTGGTGAGTTAGATAAAGAAGGCCGCTTGAAAATTACTGGCCGTGTCAAAGAGCTGTTTAAAACCTCTAAAGGCAAATACGTTGCGCCAGTGCCAATTGAGCAAAAGCTTAATGTGCATCAGAAGGTTGAGGTAATTTGCGTTACTGGTCCAACACAGCCACAGCCATTCGCACTATTTATGCTGTCCTTAGACGCCTTGAAAGAAATCGAGAACGGCGAGCTTTCACGTGACACATTAACGAATGATTTCAAGGATTTATTGAAGTCTGTTAATGCGACGCTAGAAGATCATGAGCGACTAGATTATGTCGTGGTAGTGAAGGATCAGTGGACCATCGAGAATGGTTACTTAACGCCTACGATGAAAATCAAACGCAATATCATTGAAGATAGCTACTTGCCGCAAGCCGATGGTTGGGTTGCGCGCCGTGAGCAGGTGATTTGGGAGTAATCTCAAACACCTGAACATAAAAAAGGTCGGCATAAGCCGACCTTTTTTATGAGCGCTACTTTTTCAAAGACAGAAAATGTGGCGCTACTTTGCGGGTTTCTAACGAACGCGGTAGGTGATTCGGCCTTTACTTAAATCATAAGGCGTCATCTCAACCTTGACCTGATCGCCAGTCAAAATACGGATGTAATGCTTACGCATTTTGCCCGAGATATGGGCAGTAACAACGTGGCCATTCTCAAGTTCGACGCGGAACATGGTGTTTGGCAGGGTATCGATAACCACGCCATCAAATTCTAATTGCTCTTCTTTCGACATGCAGCAAAGGCCTCATGGGCTATGGAATGTAGGGCGCTGAGTAAAATTTCAGACGCTTCGAAAACGCGCGCATTGTGCCCGAAAAAACCTCATCGCGCTAGCAACCATTCGTTTTCAATTAGCAGTTCTAATGGACGGAACTGAGTTTTGTAGCGCATACGCTGGGCTTGTCGCACCCAATAGCCCAAATATAGCGAGCGTAGACCTTTGGCACGACAGGCTTCTATCTGCCATAAAATAGCAAAAGTGCCAAGGCTGCGGGTATTTATTTCTGGATCGTAAAAAGTGTAGACCGCCGATAAGCCATTTTCTAGGCTATCGGTCACGGCAACGATAAGCAGTTGGCCATTGAGACGAAACTCAACGAGCTCGGTATCTGACCAATCGCTGGTTAGAAATTCGCGGTATTGGCGTGGGCTAGGCGGATACATGTCGCCTTCGCGATGGCGTGCACTGATGTAGCGCGCATAGAGGGCGTAGTGCTCTTCTGACCACTGTACTGGCACAGGTGCCACCGTGATGTCTTGGTTGCGCTGCCAGCAGCGGCGTTGCTCGCGTCGTGGATGAAAGTCTGCCACCGGTATGCGCACCGAAATACAGGCGCTACAACCTTGGCATTGAGGTCTGTAGACATAGTTGCCGCTGCGGCGAAAGCCAAGGTCGGAGAGCTGGCTGTAGATTGGCGCGGTCATATCGGCTTCAGGGTCAGCAAATAGCGTGACGGCTTGGCGATCGTCTAAGTAGCTACAGGCATGAGCGGCCGTAGTGAAGAAAGTGATATTGCCGCCGCTACTCATAAAGTCTCCGCCACAGTGAAGCCGGCTGCCGCTAGCGCGCTATGCGCCTGTGACCACGGCAGCGTAGGTGTTTCAGGTTGTTGAGCTAACAATGCTAAGTAATCGTTTCGAGACATGATGGTCGCACCAAGACTAAGCAAATGGTCATTTTCTAGCTGACAGTCTACCCATTCCACCTGCCACGCCTGAGACAAGGTCATTAAGGCCCAAAATGCCAGCTTTGAGGCATCGCGACAGTGGCTAAACATCGACTCACCGCAAAATATGCCGCCAACAGTGACGCCATAGAGGCCGCCGACTAGCGCATCATCCCGCCAAACCTCAATGCTTTGTGCCCAACCTAGCTTGTGCAGCGCTACATAGCCGGCTTGAATTTCAGTTGTGATCCAGGTGTCGTCGGCATAAGGGCGAGGAGCAGCACAGGCGGCAATGACTTCAGCGAAGTCCTGATTGCAGCTAAAGCGCCAGCTTGCTTGGCGGCGGGTTTTTACTAAACTTTTGCTGGGGATAAATGTTGCTGGGTCGATAACGCAGCGCGGATCAGGAGACCACCACAGTAGAGGCTCACCGGCCGATGACCACGGGAAAATACCGGCTCGATAGGCAGCTTGCAGGCGAGTAGGGGAGACATCGCCTCCCGCCGCAAGCAGACCATCGGGATAGTCCAGAGCAGTGCTTGGCGCTGGAAATGGGTCATCACCGGCAAGCCACGGCAGTTGCGTGGTCATCGCTGGTTTTTAGTTGCCAAGAGCGTCGAGGTATTTCTCGGCATCGAGCGCGGCCATGCAGCCAGCGCCGGCCGAGGTAATGGCTTGGCGATAGACGTGATCGGCGATATCACCAGCAGCAAATACGCCCGGCACATTGGTCGCCGTGGCATTGCCTTCGATGCCGCTGCGAATACGGACATAGCCATTATTCATATCGACTTGGCCGGCAAAAATATCGGAATTGGGTATATGGCCAATGGCAATAAAGATGCCAGCGACAGCAACATCCTGCTGGATGCCATCGCGGCCATCAGCGGTATTGACCGATACCAAGCGAGCGCCATTAACGCCGCCATCATCGCCTAAGACTTCTTCTAAAGCATGATTCCAAATAATGGAGATTTTGCCGGCTTTGACCTTCTCGAACAGATGATCTTGCAGGATTTTTTCTGATTTCACTTTATCGCGGCGATGCACCAGCGTGACATGCTCAGCGATATTGGACAGATACAGTGCTTCTTCGACAGCGGTATTGCCGCCGCCGACGACCATGACGCGTTGGCCGCGATAGAAAAAGCCATCGCAAGTCGCGCAAGCACTGATGCCGCGGCCCATAAACGCCTCTTCAGAAGGCAAGCCTAGGTACTGAGCAGATGCGCCAGTGGCAATGATAAGTGCATCGCAGCTGTATTCACCGTTATCGCCAGTAAGCACAAAGGGGCGAGTTTTCAAGTCCACGGCATTGATATGGTCAAATAATACTTGGGTGCCGAAGCGCTCGGCGTGACGTTGCATACGCTCCATCAACGCAGGGCCGGTTAAGCCTTCAACATCGCCCGGCCAGTTATCGACTTCGGTGGTGGTGGTGAGCTGACCGCCGGCTTGCATGCCAGTAATCACCACAGGGTTTAAATTAGCGCGAGCAGCATAAACAGCTGCCGAATAGCCGGCAGGGCCTGAACCAAGAATAATTAAGCGGTGATGTACGCGTGCCATGCTAGCTCCAAAATGCATTGAGGAAAAAATCGTCGCTCAGTATAGCAAGCATGGCATCTTGGTGTGGTGCGGTTACAATGGCCCATCACTTTTATAGCGAGCGCCAACACCAATGCGCTCAACGAGACCGAAGCCATTGCCTGATAACACGTCAAAAAACGCCCAACGCAACGATGCTCAGCAAGTGCCCATGGGTGAATTGGCCATCAACGCCCTACGTCGCCGCGATGTGCAAACTATATTTTGGTTAGTTTTAGCGGCATTTATTCTGTTGGCACTGGTTACGAGATCGCCGGAAGACAGCGCTTGGACGCATGTTGGCAGCGCGCCTTTACACAATGCCGCAGGCAGTGCTGGCGCTCATTTGGCCGACTATCTAGGTTTTCTGCTTGGCCCCTTGGCCTATGCCATTCCGGCGTTGATGCTCTGGCGTGTGGCTATTTTGTGGTGGCGGCCTTCGCGTGCATTGGTAGGCATGCCACAAGTGGTGGCATGGGTAGTAGCATTATTGTCATTGGCGGCGCTTGGACATATTCATTTTATCGCACCCGATTACGGCCTCGAAAATGCTTCCGGTGGTGTTATCGGGCAGGTTCTAGGCTCGAGCATGTGGCATGCCACGGGTTTGTTAGGCAGCACATTAATTTTAATTGTGCTGTTTCTGGTGACATTTACCGCAGCAACAGGCTTTGCATGGGGCAGGGCTAGCGAACTTCTTGGCCGCGGATTGTTTTGGCTAGGTCAAAGCTTTGTCGCTGCTATAGCCTCGCTGTGGCAGCGTTTGCGCAGTGAGCCGAAAAAGCCAACTACAGCAATGGCTCCACGTCATGTGCCTCAAATGCGTGCCACACCTGAAACGCAGGCCGTAGCAAATGAAGTGCCGCGTGTGCGCAGTGAAATTACTATTTCTCCTGCGGCTCAGGTCACGGTGGCGAAGAAAATACCAGTGCAGCGGCCATTATTTGCGCCGCCACCAGGTGAGGGCGTGCTGCCATCGATGGACTTGCTTGACCCGGCTGAAGTGCAGATTGGTAAGGGCTATAGCGCAGAAGCGCTAGAGGGCATGTCGCGCTTACTCGAAATTAAGCTGAAAGAATTTAATGTCGATGCCACTGTGGTCGCGGTACAGCCAGGCCCAGTTATTACGCGTTTTGAGATTCAACCGGCTGCAGGTGTGAAAGTTGCGCGAATAACCAATATTGCCAAAGATCTAGCGCGCGCCATGGCAATGATTTCGGTGCGTGTGGTTGAGGTGATTCCGGGCAAATCCGTTGTTGGCATTGAAGTACCAAACCAAGATCGTGAAATGGTGCGGCTCTCAGAGATTTTGACCTCTAGCGTTTATGAAGGTAAATCCAGCCCGCTAACCTTGGCGCTAGGCAAAGACATCGCTGGCAACCCCATCGTTGCTGATCTCGCGCGCATGCCGCACTTACTGGTCGCGGGTACTACCGGCTCGGGTAAATCAGTGGGCGTGAACGCGATGATTTTATCGATGCTGTTTAAAGCCACACCGGAAGATCTGCGCCTAATCATGATTGACCCGAAAATGTTGGAGCTGTCGGTCTACGACAAAATTCCGCATTTACTAACGCCTGTTGTCACCGATATGAAAGATGCCGCCAATGCTTTGCGCTGGTGTGTGGCCGAGATGGATCGCCGCTATAAGCTGATGTCTAAGCTTGGCGTGCGTAATCTCGACGGCTATAACAAGAAAGTTACTGATGCCATTGCTGCTGGCGAGCCGATTAAAGATCCGTTATGGAAAGCTGGCGAAAATGTGTTTGAAGAGGAAGCATCAGATCTCGGCAAGTTGCCCTATATTGTCGTGATTATCGACGAATTTGCCGACATGATCATGATTGTTGGCAAGAAGGTTGAAGAGCTGATTGCGCGTATTGCACAAAAAGCCCGCGCAGCCGGTATTCACTTAATTTTGGCCACGCAACGACCATCAGTAGACGTGATTACCGGCTTGATTAAAGCCAACGTGCCAACGCGAATTGCCTTCCAAGTGTCGTCACGTATCGACTCACGCACCATCCTTGATCAAGGCGGTGCAGAAATGCTGCTAGGCAATGGCGATATGCTGTTTTTACCGCCCGGCACGAGCTTAACTGAACGAGTTCACGGCGCCTTTGTCAGCGACGATGAGGTCCACCGCGTTTGTGGAGACTGGCGCGCTCGTGGAGAGCCCGACTATATCGATGCCATTTTAGACGGCGGCTCTGAGGGTGAGGGCGGCAGCAAAGGCGGTTTTGGCGGCTTCGATGATGTTGGCGGTGATCCCGAGCAAGATGCGCTTTACGATGAAGCATTGGCTTTTGTGTTGGAAACGCGCCGCCCATCGATTTCGTTTGTGCAGCGTAAGTTCAAAATTGGTTATAACCGCGCCGCGCGCTTGGTTGAAGCCATGGAGAACGCGGGTGTGGTGTCGCCAATGCAAAGCAATGGTCAACGCGAAATCATCGTTCCTCATCGCGATTAAAGGATTTGATATGACCGTTTTAAAATCACTGTTTGTCCTGAGTGTATTGGCTGCTGGCATTAGCACAGCTGCTGTCGCAGCCGATGCTAGCTTGGCAAAAGCGACTGCTCCTGCGGCGGCGGTAGCTGCTAAACCTGCACAAACTGCGGCGCAAGAGAAGGCAGCGAGTGCCGCACTATCCGCACGCTTAAAAGCTTTGAAAACACTAAGCACAGAATTTACTCAAACCACGCAAAGTCGTGGCGCTGCAGATAAGATTCTTACCGGCACCTTGCAAGCACGCAAACCCGGCCAATTTCGCTGGGAAGTGAAGCAGCCGTTTAGCCAACTCATCGTAGCCGATGGCACGTCAGTGTTTATTTATGATCCCGACTTAGCCCAGCTGATGATTCGCCCCTTAGGCGAGGCTTGGGGTGAAACTCCTGCGTTATTGTTTACTGGCGATGCCGCTATGCTTGCCAAGCAGTTCAGCGTTCGCCAAAGCCAAAATGGCGCCATTACCACTTTTCATCTCAGCCCGCGTGCTAAGGACAGCTTATTTACTGAGCTGAACTTATCGTTCAAAGGCGATTTGCCGCAGTCGATGACTTTGCTTGATGCTGGCAATCAGCGCACTGAAGTGGCGTTTTTCAAGGCCAAGCGTAATGTCACCTTGAGCAATGAGCGTTTTACCTTCACGCCGCCTGCTGGCACTGACATTATTCGTGAATAAACGTGATCGATGAGCCCTCGTTTGCGCCATTAGCGGCTCGGCTTAGGCCGCAGTCGCTGGCCGACTACATTGGCCAGACCCATGTCTTAGCGCGTGGGCGGCCATTGCGCGAGGCTATCGAGCACGGTCAACTGCATTCGATGATTCTCTGGGGGCCGCCTGGTGTTGGTAAAACCACACTAGCGCGTCTGCTCTGTAGTGCCTGTGATGCCCGTTTAATTGCGATCTCAGCCGTGCTCTCAGGCGTAAAAGAGATACGAGCTGCCATTGAAGAGGCGCAGTTTTACAAGCAGCAAGGTCAGCGCACGGTGCTCTTTGTCGACGAAGTGCATCGCTTCAATAAGTCGCAACAAGACGCATTTTTGCCGCATGTGGAAGATGGCACGCTGATTTTCATTGGCGCCACTACCGAAAACCCTTCGTTTGAGCTCAATAAAGCGCTGCTGTCTCGAGCTCGTGTTTACGTACTGAAGAGCCTGACGCACGATGACCTGCTCCAGCTTATCGAGCAGGCGCTTACACATCGCGATGGCCTCGCCAATCGCACGTTAAAGCTGAGTTCTGAGCAAAAGCATGCAATTGCTCATGCTGCAGATGGTGACGCGCGCCGCACGCTAAACCTGCTCGATATCGCAGCTGATTTGGCCGACAGCAACGGCCTACTTGATGACAGCGGCCTCAATGACATCTTGCAAGGTAGCGCACGCCGCTTCGATAAACACGGTGATGATTTCTACGATCAAATCTCAGCGCTGCATAAGTCCGTGCGCGGCTCCGACCCGCAAGGTGCACTGTATTGGTTAGCGCGAATGATTGATGGCGGCTGCGACCCGCTCTATATCGCCCGCCGTGTGGTGCGCATGGCCAGCGAAGACATCGGTCTGGCAGATCCGCGCGCGCAAACGCTCGCGCTTGAGGCTTGGCAGGCGCTTGAGCGCCTAGGCCAGCCCGAAGGCGAGTTGGCATTGGCGCAAGCGGTAACTTATTTGGCCATCGCGGCGAAAAGTAATGCTGTTTATGGTGCCTGGAAAGCCGCTAAAGCCGCTGTCATTAGCCATGGCTCATTGCCGGTGCCGAAACATTTACGTAACGCGCCAACTGCTTTAATGAAGCAGCAAGGCCACGGTCTCGATTATCATTATGCCCATGACTTTCCAGAAGCCTTTGTGGCTGGCGAACGCTATTTGCCCGAAAATCTAGCGGGGCAGGTGTTCTACCACCCTGTGGCGCGTGGCTTAGAGCTAAAAGTTCAGGCTAAACTCGCACGCTTAAACGACTTAAATACCGCCAGTGGCTGGAAGCGCGGCGAAGACGACCCCATTGATTAATGTATTAACAGGATGCTGCCATGCTGGACCCGAAACTACTGCGTAATGATTTAGCCGCTGTTGCCGCAGCATTAGCCAAGCGCCATGTCGTGCTTGCGAGCGCTGAATTAGAGGCTATTGAGCAGCAGCGCCGGCAGTTACAGCTGGACGCTGAGCGTTTGCAAGCTGAGCGTAATGCTGGCTCTAAGCGCTTCGGTCAGGCTAAGCGCAATGGCGAAAGCACCAATGCACTGCAGCTTGAAATGGAAGCCATTAACACCGCCTTAGCTGAGGCTGAGCAGGCACTGTCGCAAGTCCAAGCAACTTGGCAGGCCTTAGCGCTGGGCTTACCAAATATGCCGCACGAGTCTGTGCCAGCAGGCAAAGGCGAAGATGACAATGTAGAAATTCGCCGCTGGGGCACACCGGGCACATTCGACTTTGAAGTGAAGGATCATGTCGCCTTAGGCTCAAGTCTCGGCATGGATTTCGAACGCGCGAGCAAACTCAGCGGCGCGCGTTTTACCGTGCTCACTGGCCCATTAGCTAGGCTGCACCGCGCGTTGACGCAATTTATGCTCGACACTCACACTGATCAGCACGGCTATAACGAAGTTTATGTACCGTATTTAGTTAATGCCGAAAGCCTGCAAGGAACCGGTCAGTTGCCTAAATTTGCCGATGACCTATTCAAGCTACAGGGCGAGCGCGAATTGTTTTTGATTCCGACCGCCGAAGTGCCGGTGACCAATTTACATCGCGATGAAATCATCCCAGTCGATGAGTTGCCTAAGCGCTATGTTGCGCATACACCTTGCTTCCGCAGTGAAGCTGGCGCTTACGGTCGTGATACGCGCGGCATGATTCGTCAGCATCAATTCGAAAAGGTTGAGCTGGTACAGTTTGTCCGCCCCGAAGATAGCGATGCCACCTTAGAAACGTTGGTTGGTCATGCTGAGGCTATTTTGCAAGCGCTGGAGCTGCCGTATCGCACGATGCTGCTGTGCGGCGGCGATATGGGTTTTTCCGCCTGTAAAACCTATGATTTAGAAGTGTGGTTGCCCGGTCAGCAGACTTATCGTGAAATCTCCTCGTGCTCGAACTTCGCCAGCTTCCAAGCTCGCCGTCTGCAAGCCCGCTACCGCCATCCTGAAACCGGTAAGCCGGACTTACTGCACACACTCAATGGCTCTGGCCTTGCCGTTGGCCGCACCTTGGTTGCAGTGCTAGAAAACTATCAAGAGGCCGATGGCAGCATTCGTATTCCTACCGTATTGCAGCCGTATATGGGTGGATTAACACGCTTGAGTGCTAATGCTTGATGGATACATTACCGCTGGGCTTTCGCCTAAAAGATAAACCTTGCTTATTGGTTGGTGGCGGCGAAATTGCCCAGCGCAAAGCCTCGCTTTTGCTACGCGCTGGCGCCCGCATTCATCTGGTTGCATTAGAGGTCATACCGGCTTTGCGAGAGGCCGTGGAGGCGCATGGCGGGCGAGTGAGTCTGCGAGGCTATGATAGCGGCGACATCGAGAGCAATATTTTAGTGGTTGCTGCCACAGACAAGCTCGATCTCAACGCCCAAGTCTCCGCTGATGCTCAATCCCGCGGCATTCCGGTCAATGTCGTCGATGCGCCAGCACTGTGCACGGTAATTTTCCCCGCCATTGTCGATAGATCGCCCTTACTCATCGGCATCTCAAGCAATGGCGTATCGCCAGTCCTCGCACGCATCTTGCGCGGCAAAATCGAATCGATGATTCCTGCTGCCTATGGCCGTTTGGCCGAGCTTCTAGGCGAGTTTCGCAATAAGGCAAAAGTGCGCTTTCCTGATGTTTCCGCGCGGCGCTTATTTTGGGAAACACAGCTCGATGGCAGCATGCCAGAGTTAGTGTTTTCAGGCCGCGTCGATGAAGCCCGAACAGTAATAGAGCAAGCAATTGCTAACCCAGATCAGCGCGGGGCAGGTGAGGTCTACTTGGTTGGTGCTGGCCCTGGTGACCCTGACCTACTTACTTTCAAGGCGCTAAGGCTGATGCAACAGGCCGACGTCGTGGTTTATGACCGATTGGTGTCGGCGCCCATCTTGGATTTATGCCGCCGCGATGCCGAGCGAATTTATGTCGGCAAGGCACGCGCCGACCATGCCTTACCGCAGGAAGGTATCAATGCCTTACTCGTGCGCTTGGCGCAAGAAGGTAAACGTGTCTGCCGCTTAAAGGGCGGCGACCCATTCATCTTTGGCCGTGGCGGCGAGGAAATCGAAGAGCTCAGCGAGGCTGGCGTTAGCTTTCAAGTTGTACCTGGTATTACCGCCGCTAGTGGCTGCTCAGCCTATGCTGGTATTCCGTTGACCCATCGCGATTACGCTCAATCAGTGCGCTTTGTTACCGGTCATCTAAAAAATGGCACTCCGGATCTGCCGTGGGCCGAACTGGTGCATCCAAACCAAACTCTTGTGCTGTATATGGGGTTAACTAGCTTAGGACCTATCCGTGAGCAATTGTTAGCTCACGGTTTAGCAGCAACGACACCAGTAGCGATGATTTCTAAAGGTACGACGCCTGATCAACGAGTGGTTATTGGCACTTTAGAAAATATCGAAACTCAGTTAGCGAATGAGCCCTTACCTGCTCCAACGTTGATTATTGTTGGTGAAGTTGTAGAACTACGCAGCCGTCTAAACTGGTTTGTACCACTGTCGTAACCACATGTACTTATGTATACTCTGTGCATACTACAAGGAGTATAATACGACATGCCTTTTACTGAGCAGGGCGCAGCAGCCGTTGCGGAAATGGAACTTCCAACTAATATCAAGCCTAAGGCCCGTCGCATGCCGCGTGCCAAGCGCGAGCAGCAGCTACAAAATGTTGCCTTGCAGCTATTTATTGAGCATGGCTACCAAGGCACCTCGATGGAGGATATAGCCTCTGCAGCTGGGGTAACTCGCCCGATCGTCTATAATCATTTTGGCTCGAAAGATGGCATCTATCTATCATGCCTTCGCCGCGCCCGTGAATCACTTGATCAGCACCTTGTAGATGCGGCAAAAGACCTATCAACACTTGAAGGGCGCCTTCAGGCATCAGTTGAAGGGTACTTCACATTTGTAGAGGAAAATCGATCCTCTTGGCATTTGTTATTTGGTGGTGGCGCTGCTATTGCTGGCACCGCTTCTGATGAGGCGTCACGATTACGCTTTTTGACCGTTGAGAAAATCACACAATTACTTTTCGGTGTCGTTAAAGGCATTGATATTGAAAGCTGTGAAGCATTTGCCCACGGAGCTTCGGGAGCAGGTGAGCAAATTGCAAAATGGTGGCTACAGAACCCACATGTCCCCAAGCAGCAAGTCATTGAGCTAATGAATAAGTTCACTTGGAGTGGCCTAAAGGCTCTGCAACAACCTTAATCTTCGATTTGTAATTCACGTGCCTTTTGAAAAACATAGCGCAGTTTTTCATACTCAAATGGTGTGTTCAGTGAACCATACTCATAGGCTGTATTTGCGCGCTCATCGGTGATTTGCAAGCCGTAGAGCGCCAGATAGTCTTGTTTGATGTCCGCACTATTGATGAAGTTTATCTGCGTGCTGGCACCGACATCAAAAAGACGCCCACTGGCATCACGCAAATTTGATGGGCCGAGCAAGGGCAGCATGACGTATGGGCCTGCTCCGACGCCATAAAAGCCTAGCGTTTGCCCAAAATCCTCTTCTTGCCTCGCCAAGCCAATCGCTGTTGCGGGATCAAATATTCCTGCAATGCCTAGTGTTGTGTTCAGCAATAATCTGCCTGTTGTCGTTGCTGTTCGCTTCGGCTTTAGCTGCAAAATGCTGTTTAGCAGATTAGTGACATCGCCTAGATTATTGAAAACATTGTGAACGCCGCTGCGCACAAATGAGGGGAGGGCAAAGCGATAACCTCGCACTATAGGCAGCAAAACATACTCATCAGCGCGTTGGTTGAAGTGGTAGATACGGCGATTAACTGCTTCCCAAGGGTCTTTAACTGCTAGTGCAACCAAGCTAGAGCGCTCAAAGATTATTTGATGATCGCTAGGCACAAACCGTAAAGACTCTAGCGGGCTTTGCGGGTAGCTGCTAAGTGCTTCATCAGCCGAGGCGAGCTGGCTGCAAAGCAAGCTGGCTAAAAAGAGGCCGCGCGCAAGTGTTGTTGCGGTGTTTAGAATGAGCATATTAGTCATTGAAAATACTCATCATTTGCTCAACATAAGGGATGTATTTGATGTTGCCTAAGTGGCCGCCATGATCAAATACAGTGAGTCTGTCGCCAAACGTTGTGTGTAGGAAAGCGAAGTCTACGGGCTGTAAAATTAGGTCATCGGCGTTAGTGATTACTTGCACATTTTTGGCACTGCGGAGGTAGTCGGCAATAGAAGCTAGGCCGCTGATATTGTCTAAATGGCTAATATCAAGATCTGGCTGACTTTTTTGCACATAGGGCAGTAATTGCAGCTTCACATAGCAGGCAAAGTCGCAAAACAGCGAGCGCCTGAAGTAGGGCGTTAGGCTGCTAGATTCACTCAAATCGGCATCGATGGGCACGATTTGTCCGCGCTTATTGACGACATCGCTAGTAAAAACGATGTCGGCGGCGGCAAAACGAAACACACTGCCAATTAACATGGCCATTTCTTCGTTATTAAGTGCTTCTGATGAGCGTTGAAAGTCGTAAAGCATCGCCTCAGATAGCTCAACACTGCCTTGTTCGTAGAAAAACCGAGATAGTTTGCTGAAAATTAACTCAAAAAAGCCATCTTTTCCTTTCGCTTTAGGTACATCGGCTTGCACCAGCTTATCGAGCTGTTGCGTTGAGCGCAGCACGCTAACGGGTGGGTTCAGCAGCGCTATATGTTGAAAGTAAAACTCTGGTTTTTTCGCATCTGCGGCGGCAATAAACGCTGCATGAAGGGCGCCTAAACTGTAGCCGGCAAGGTCTATCCGGGTGTAGTCCAGTGTTGGGTTGTCTTTTAAAACAGCCGTCATCACGCGCATTAAGTCATCGGCGTCTTCGCTACTGATGCCTGGCGTGGCTGACTGTGATGCCGCTGCAATGAAGTCATAGCTTGTTGGCGAGGATAGCTGAACCACATGATAGCCACGGCTATAAAAGACTTTCTTTAAAAAATCGATGGTGTCGTTTTTATAGTTCGCACCGGTGCCTGCAATGATGAAAATCAGTGGCGCGGCCTTAGGCTGGCGAGCGATTCGATAATGCAGTTTTTTGACCGCCCAAAAACTATCCGGCAAACCAAACTCGCGCTCAGGTCGGATGTTGAGCTTGTAGTCATCTTGATCGATGTATTTGTCTTCGGGCAGCTGGCTCGGCTGTAAGGATGCCGGCGTGCCAGCAATTGTCGACATAAATGGGTTAGTCAGCGGAAACTGACTTGGCGTGATCGTGAGTGCAGAAGCCAGTGCAGTTGTTGAGCCTAATAGCCCCAAACATAGACAGATTGTTCTTATATTTAACATAATATAAATTATACGCA
>JAGPVX010000074.1 GCA_018066805.1 Paraperlucidibaca sp.
GCAAAGCTAACATCTTGCTGAAGCATTTGGCTCAGTACAGCGCCGACAAAGTCGCACAGCCTTTGCTCAATCAGGCCAAGATTAAGCTCGATGGCCGTGTTGAGAAGCATAATTTAAGTCTCGATATACTCGCTGACCAAGGCACTTTGTCATTGCAGGCAGCGGGCGGTTTGGCATTAAAAACGTTAGTTTGGGAAGGTCAGCTCAAGCAGGCCAAGCTGGCGCCAAAACAAAGCCGTTGGCAGCTCAATAAGCCCGTGGCGTTATCGCTTTCTGCTAAGCACAGCCATCTAGAACAGGCTTGCTGGAAGCAGATAGATCCAGCATTTAGCGCATGGTTTGTTTGCGTTAAAGCCGACCTAGACCCTAAGCAATGGCTGGCAAATCTTACTGTGCAAGCACCTAAAGGTGGTGGCTTAACGGCGAATTTCCGGCGTAACCCTACGCTTGCTGAGCCGCCACTAGACGCTGACATAAAATGGCAAGATATAAACCTCGCCGAGCTGCCGATGGCTCTGCCCGAAGGCTTGGCTTTTGCTGGCCGCAGCGATGGCGAGATCCGCGCTTCTGGCACGCTCGATAAGCCCGTACTCACAGGGCAATGGTCGCTTGGCGCCAATTTATCATGGCCGCGTTATGGGCTTGAATGGCCTGAGCTCGTCGTTGATGGCCGCCTAGCGGGGCAGCGTGCGACCTGGACGGCCAACGTAAAAGACAGCAGCAATGGCCAACTAGCCATCACAGGCGAGGCCACTTGGCGGCCCGACATTCGCGTGAAAACACAAATTAGCGGCGGAGCCATGGCCTTTGCCTATGCCCCATGGGTGCAAGGCAAAGTGTCGCCAACGCTTGATATTGCCTGGCTAGATGAGCAACTGACGATCAATGGTGAGGTCGTCGTTAATAAAGCCGATATCACATTAAAATCGCTAGCTGCAGGCGCGCCAAAGCCATCGAGTGATGTGGTTATTGTGCGCAACCGCAGTGGTCGCGAAATTGCCCTAAGCGACACACCCAATGGCCTGCCGCTTAACTTGCGTGTTCGCGTTGTGTTGGGCGAAGGCATCACGCTCACCGGTTATGGTCTCGACGCAGGTCTGCGTGGCCAGCTACTACTCACGCAAACACCAAATACCGCGCTGGCAGCAAATGGTGAAATCAGCTTAAAGCCCGATGCTAAATTTGCCGCTTATGGCCAGCGACTAACCATAGAGCAAGGCCGCTTACTCTTTGCCGGCCCGTTAACAACACCAGATATCCGACTCTCGGCCTCGCGCGAAATCGATGGCATAAAAGTTGGCGTTAATGTTGTCGGCCAGGCCCCTAAGCCGGCGATAACGCTCACCAGTGATAGCCCGATGTCGCAAGACGAGATTTTGTCCTACTTGGTGTTAGGGCGTTCATTGGGCAATAAACAAGAAACTAGTGCCGCTGACAAACAAGCTTTGGCCCTTAGTGCGGCGCTAAATTTAACCGGGAAAACAGGTGCTATCGGCATGCTCGGCGAACGCTTAGGCCTTAGTGATTTGACCATTGGTACGCAAGGCGACTCAGACTCCACCGAGGTAGCGGTATCTGGGCGCTTAAGTGAAAAAGTGTGGCTGAGCATTGGCCGCGGCGTGTTTCAGCCGTCACAGTCGGTGACCGTGCGCTATCAAATCAATCGTCGGCTCTCGCTTGAGGCCTTAAGTGCGCTCGAATCGGCAATTACCTTGTTTTATAGCTGGCGCTTTTAGCGCTACACTAGCGCGCTAATTTTCAGCCTTTGTGAGTCTGCACCGCGTCGTTTTACGTCGTGCAATCAGGAGTTTTCATGCCGGTTATTACTTTGCCCGATGGCTCGCAGCGCGAGTTTGAGCAGCCCGTTAGTGTCATGGATGTGGCCGCCAGCATTGGCCCGGGCTTGGCGAAAGTCACTATCGCCGGCCGCCTACTCAACGCCGAGGGCGAGGCGCGTCTAATTGATGCCTGCGACCTCATTAGCGACGATACACAGCTGCAAATCATCACGCCGAAAGATGATGCTGGCGTCGAAATTATCCGCCACTCCTGCGCACACTTGGTTGGTCATGCCGTTAAGCAGCTATTTCCAACGGCGAAGATGGTTATCGGCCCGGTTATCGCTGAGGGCTTTTACTACGACATCGCCTATGAGCGTCCCTTCACGCCCGATGATATGGCGGCGATTGAAGCGCGCATGAAAGTGCTGATCGCTACCGACTATGACGTGATCAAAAAAATGACGCCGCGTGCGGAAGTCATTGAGCTGTTTAAGGCGCGTGGCGAGGAATACAAGCTACGCCTGATCGACGATATGCCCGATGAGCAGGCCATGGGTCTGTATTTTCACGAGGAATACGTCGATATGTGTCGTGGCCCACACGTGCCTAATACACGGTTTTTGAAAGTATTTAAACTTACCAAATTGAGCGGCGCTTACTGGCGTGGTGATGCCAATAACGAACAGCTGCAACGCGTTTATGGCACCGCATGGGTCGATAAAAAGCAGCTCGCCGCTTATATTCAACGCATTGAAGAGGCAGAAAAGCGCGACCATCGCAAAATCGGCCGCGCACTAAATCTGTTCCACTTACAGGAAGAAGCGCCAGGCATGGTGTTTTGGCACCCACACGGATGGACGATTTATCAGGAAGTTGAGCAGTACATGCGCCGCATTCAGCGCGATGCCGGCTATGTTGAAGTGCGTACGCCGCAAGTCGTTGATCGTGTGCTCTGGGAAAAGTCAGGACACTGGGGCAACTACGCCGAAAACATGTTTACGACGCAGTCGGAAAGTCGTGACTACGCGGTTAAGCCGATGAACTGCCCATGCCACGTGCAAGTGTTTAACCAAGGCCTGAAGTCATATCGCGATTTACCATTACGTATGGCCGAGTTCGGTGCCTGCCATCGCAATGAGCCATCGGGCGCACTGCACGGCATCATGCGTGTGCGCGGCTTTACACAAGATGACGCGCATATTTTCTGTACCGAGGCTCAAGTGCGCCAAGAAGCTGCCGACTTTATTCGCCTCACGCTCAAGGTCTACGCTGACTTTGGCTTTGACGATGTCACCTTGAAGCTGTCCACGCGCCCTGCAAAACGCATTGGCAGCGATGAGCAATGGGATAGCGCCGAAAAAGCATTGGCCGATGCACTTGATGAATCAGGTTTAAGCTGGTCGTACTTGCCAGGCGAGGGCGCATTTTATGGTCCAAAAATCGAATTTACGCTGCATGATTGCTTGGGCCGTGCCTGGCAATGCGGTACCTTGCAATACGATCCAAACTTGCCTGAACGTCTCGATGCCAGCTTTATTGCTGAAGACAGCACACGCCAACGCCCGATCATGTTGCACCGTGCTATCTTGGGTTCGTTCGAGCGCTTTATCGGCATGTTGCTGGAAAACTACGCCGGCATCTTGCCAACGTGGTTGTCGCCAGTACAAGTCTGCGTGATGAATATCACCGATAAACAAGCTCCATATGTCGCTGATATTGAAAAATCGTTGAAATCTCAGGGGTTTCGCGCCATTAGCGACTTGAGAAATGAGAAGGTTGGCTATAAAATCCGCGAGCGTACGCTTCAGCGCGTTCCGTATATGCTAGTGATTGGCGATCGGGAAGCCGAGCAAGGCTTGGTGGCTGTGCGTACTCGTCAAGGTGAAGATCTTGGCACTATGCCGTTGAGCGCGTTCATTGAGCGTTTGCAAACGGATATCACCCAGAAGGGTCAATTAACGGAGAATGAACATTAAGCCAGATAATAAGTCGGGTCGTGACAGCAAGCGCGCGACCATTAACGGGGACATCACGCACCGTGAAGTGCGTCTGATTAACCAAGATGGTGAGCAAGTCGGGATTGTAGGTATTCGTGAGGCTATTGCCGCTGCTGAAGCAGTTGCACTGGATCTTGTTGAAATCGTGGCCGATGCTGAGCCGCCCGTCTGTCGCATCATGGACTATGGCAAGTTCGTTTTCGAAAAAAGGCAGCAGGCCAAAGAAGCTAAGAAGAAGCAGCACCAGATGCAGATCAAAGAGATCAAATTGCGTCCTGGTACTGAAGAGGCCGACTATCAAGTCAAGCTGCGCAATATCGTTCGCTTTTTAGAAGATGGCGATAAGTGCAAGATTACATTGCGTTTTCGCGGACGCGAAATGGCGCACCAAGAGCTGGGCTTAAAACAGCTGCAAAGAATCGAGGTCGATCTGGCCGAGATCGGGGTTGTGGAACAACACCCGAAAATAGAGGGACGTCTGATGGGCATGCTCATCGGTCCTAAGAAAAAGAAGTAAGTTGGCAGGACGCTAATTTATTACTTACCCCCAAGTCAGTCGGGCTCAGTCTGCGGACCGTTCGATAAAGGCTGAAAGGGTCACTAACGAGGTAGACATAATGTCTGGAAAGATCAAGACCAAACGAGCCGCTGCAAAGCGCTTCGTACAAACGGCGAATGGCTTCAAGCGCAAGCAAGCTTACAAGCGCCACATTCTCACCAAGAAATCGGCGAAGCGTATTCGTCAGCTACGCCCCATGACACAGGTTGCTGCCTGTGACGTGCCAAGCGTGCTGCGCATGCTGCCTAACTGCTGATCTGACGGAGGATAAAATATGGCTCGTGTAAAACGCGGCGTTGTCGCCCATCGTCGTCACAAAAAAATTCTCGATCGTGCCAAGGGTTACTATGGTGCTCGTTCGCGCGTCTATCGCGTAGCATTCCAGGCGGTTATCAAAGCCGGCCAGTATGCTTACCGTGACCGTCGCCAGAAAAAGCGCCAGTTCCGTGCTCTTTGGATTGCTCGTATCAACGCGGCTTCGCGTTTGAACGGTCTCTCCTACAGCCGTTTGATCAACGGTCTGAAAAAAGCGTCCATCGAAATCGACCGTCGTGTATTGGCAGATATTGCTATGCATGATGCTGCCGCTTTCGCTGCGATTGCTGAAAAGGCCAAGGCCAGCCTCGCTGCCTGATCGATCGGTTATTTGCACGCTTTAAGTGTGCCGATAACCAACCGCGCTGGCGTGCTAGCGCGGTATAAAGGGGGAAGGGCCGCTGCGGTTCTTCCCCTTTTTTATTGACCTGTCTTGCTGCAACTTGCGCAGACACCCATCTTGAATATTGGTTGAATGCTGGCTATTGAAGGCTGGTTTTTAAATGAGATGAAAGCCTATGAGTGATTTGCAGGCATTAGTCAGCGCCGCTAGCGCTGCCGTCGCCGCTGCCCATGATGTAGCTAGCGTTGAGCTGTTACGCGTGGAGTATCTAGGTAAAAAAAGTGTGCTGAGTGAGCAATCACGCCGCTTAGGCGGAATGGATGCTGATGCTCGCCGGACATTTGGCGCTGAGCTAAATGCCGTGCGCGAAGCCGTGACTGAAGCCATCAGCTCGCGTAAAGCCACACTAGAAGCTCAGGCTTTGAGCGATAAGCTGAGCCGCGAACAAATCGATGTCACTTTGCCCGGCCGTGGTGAGCAAGCGGGTGGTTTGCACCCCGTGACCCGCGTAATGGAGCGCATTGAGGACTTCTTCACACAAGCAGGCTTTCAAATTGCTGATGGCCCAGAAGTAGAAGATGATTTCCATAACTTCGAAGCGCTAAATATCCCTTCGCATCACCCAGCGCGCGCCATGCACGACACTTTCTATTTCGATGCCAATCGCCTGCTGCGCACGCACACTTCACCCGTGCAAGTGCGCGTCATGGAGTCACAGCAACCGCCAATTCGTATTGTTTGCCCTGGCCGAGTTTATCGCTGCGATTCTGACTTAACGCACTCGCCAATGTTCCATCAGGTCGAAGGCTTGTTGATCGATGAGAATGTCAGCTTTGCTAATCTCAAAGGCATTATTTCTGAGTTCTTGCAGGTGTTTTTCGAGCAAGAGCTGAAAGTACGTTTTCGCCCCTCGTATTTCCCCTTTACCGAGCCTTCGGCTGAAGTCGATATTGCCTGCGTAATGTGTGCTGGTAAGGGCTGCCGTGTTTGTAAACAGACCGGTTGGTTGGAAGTCTTGGGTTGCGGCATGGTGCATCCACAAGTGCTAAGCAATTGCGGCATTGACCCTGAAAAATTCCAAGGCTTTGCCTTTGGCATGGGCGTTGAGCGTTTTGCTATGCTCCGCTATGGCGTCAATGACCTGCGCCTATTTTTCGATAATGACGTTCGTTTCTTGCGTCAATTCTCTTAAATATCAATTATTTATAAGGCGTGTTTGAAGCACGCTTTGCGAGTTAACTATGCAATTTAGTGAACAACGCCTGCGTCGTTTAGCCAGCCCAGCGGTCAACACCGCCGATCTAGCGCATCAGCTCACCATGGCCGGCCTTGAGGTCGATGCCATTGAGTCGATGGCCCCTGCTTTTACTGGCGTAGTTGTTGGCCGAGTGGTCAGCACTGAGCCGCATCCCGATGCCGACAAGCTGCGCGTGGCCATGGTCGATATTGCCCAGCCCGAGCTGCTGCAAATTGTTTGCGGTGCCGCCAATGTGCGTGCCGATATTCGTGTGCCGGTGGCTACGATTGGCGCGGTTTTGCCTGGCGATTTTCGCATCAAGGCCGCCAAGCTGCGTGGTGTTGCCTCTAGCGGCATGCTCTGCGCCGAACAGGAGCTTGGTCTAGCTGAGCAATCAGATGGCCTCTGGGAGCTGCCTCTCGACGCGCCCATTGGTGCCGATATTCGCGAGTATTTAGCCCTAGATGATCAGCTCATCACTTTAGGTTTAACGCCTAATCGCGGTGACTGCTTGAGTTTAAGAGGCTTGGCGCGCGAGGCGGCAGCGGTTTTTGATTTAGATATTCAGTTGTCATTGCCATCAGCGATGACTGCAACTACTGAACATCAACGTGACATTGTTGTTGAAGATACGAGTGCTTGCCCGCGCTATGTTGGCCGTGTAATTCGCGGCTTGCGCCAAGCATCAAGCCCAGCATGGTTAGTTGATGGCCTGCGCCGCTATGGTGTGCGCAGCGTCAGCCCATTGGTCGATATCACGCAATGGGTCATGCTTGAGCTCGGCCAGCCCATGCACGCCTTCGATGAGCAAAAGCTTAATGGCATCGTGCGCGTGCGCCGTGCCAACGCAGCTGAAGCGCTGACTTTACTCGATGGCCAAGTGCTGAGCCTGCGCGAGAGCAGCTTAGTTATTGCCGATGATCATGGCGCGATTGCGCTAGCTGGCGTTATGGGTGGGCAGGGCAGCGCAGTGTCTGACACAACCGTTGATGTATTTTTAGAAGCAGCACACTTCGATCCGCTCGCCTTAGCCGGTGAGGCGCGCCGTTATGGCCTGCACACTGACGCTTCGCACCGCTTCGAGCGTGGTGTCGATGCAGAATTACCACGTCATGCCATTGAGTTGGCTACGGCGCTGATTATCGAAGTACTGGGCGGCGAAACTGGCCCTGTGTTGGAAATGACTAACGCTAAGCATTTGCCACAACGGCTAGCCATAAATTTACGACGCCAACGCATCACTCGCGTTCTCGGCTTTAGTATTGATGATGCGCGTGTGATCGCCTTACTCAAGCGCTTAGGTATGCAGATTGAGGCATCTAACGATGGTTGGTTGGTTACTCCACCGAGCCATCGCTTCGATATCAGCATTGAAGTTGATCTGATTGAAGAGTTGGCCCGCCTCACTGGTTACAACAATATTCCCGTTACGCCTGCGCTCGCCGCTATCAAGTTAGCGCCGCGCACAGAGTCAGCGCAAAGCCTGCGTCGTCTAAAACGTGCCTTGGTCGATATGGGCTATCAAGAAGCCATTACTTTTAGCTTTACCGAAGCTTCAGTGCAGCAAGCCTTTACCCCAAATTTGACGCCGCTGATCTTAGCTAATCCGTTGTCGCAAGAGCTTGCGAGCATGCGCACCAGCTTGCTCCCGGGCCTGCTGATGGCTGTTCGTCATAACCAAAGCCGCCAGCAAAGTCGTATTCGCCTATTTGAAGCAGGCATGCGTTTCCTGCCTAAGGCCGATGGCTTGGTGCAAGAGCCGATGCTTGCTGGCGTACTGGTGGGTTCAGCTTTACCGATGCTCTGGAGTAACACGAAGACTAATGTCGACTTCTATGATCTAAAAGGAAATATTGAGCACTTGCTGAGTATCGCTAGAGTCGCTACGCTGCGATTTGTGTCGGCGCAACGTGACGGTTTTCATCCCGGCCAATGTGCTGAACTGTACGAAGGTGATACCTGTTTAGGTGTGCTCGGCGCCATTCATCCCAGCACATTAGCGGCTTTCGATGTTGATGGCCCTGTGTTTGCGTTTGAGTTGTCACAGCAACTATTAGCTTTAGGTAGTCTGCCGGGCTTTACGCCGCTATCGCGCTTTCCGCAGATGCAGCGTGATCTGGCCTTGCTAGTGCCATTGGCTGTGAATGCAGACGCTGTTATTAGCAGCATTAGGCAGCACGCAGGTGCCGATCTGCAGCGAGTAGACTTGTTTGATGTGTATCGCGGGGCTGGTTTGCCTGAGGGCTATTACAGCTTGGCGATTACTGTCATTTGGCAGCATGCTGAGCGTACCTTATTAGATGCCGAGGTGCAGGGTAGTGTGGATAATGTGCTAACGGCATTGGCTGATTTAGCCGTGCGCTTACGCTAAGCTATAAATCGTTCAGGAGAGACGTCGATGGGTGCCTTAACTAAAGCCGATATGGTTGATCGCTTGTTCGACGAGCTCGGCCTGAATAAACGTGAAGCCAAAGAATTGGTTGAACAGTTTTTTGAAGAGGTCAGCCAAGCGCTGGTCGATGGCCAGTTTGTGAAGCTCTCAGGGTTTGGCAATTTTGAGTTGCGCGATAAGCGTCAACGCCCTGGTCGTAACCCAAAAACTGGCGAAGAGATTCCTATTTCGGCTCGTCGTGTGGTGACCTTTAGACCGGGCCAGAAACTCAAGCAGCGAGTAGATGAGCATGTCCATCACAGCGACTGATTCTGCGCTGCCGGAAATCCCTAATAAGCGTTACTTGACCATTGGTGAGGTAAGTGAACTCTGTGATGTGAAGTGCCACGTCCTACGTTATTGGGAGCAAGAGTTTCCTTCGCTTAAACCAGTGAAGCGACGCGGTAATCGCCGCTATTATCAGCGCGAAGATGTACAGCTGATTCGCCGTATTCGCGAGCTATTGTATTTTCAGGGCTACACCATCCAGGGCGCGCGTGCTCAACTGCATGAGCTTAAGCAGGGTGGAGCTCCAAGTACTCATGCAAAAGTGGCGGGTGAGGCTTTAGCAGCTCCAGTCATCGCTGCCGGATCGCAGTCCCTACAACAGGCGATTGATGAAATGCTGAACGATTTAGAGCAAATTGCTCAATTGTTGAGCCAAGACGCTTAAGCCAGGCTAGACATCGAAAACAATTTCAGTATGATGCGTGCTTCGTCGGGGCGTAGCGCAGCCTGGTAGCGCACTTCGCTGGGGGTGAAGTGGTCGCAGGTTCAAATCCTGCCGTCCCGACCATACAAAAGTTTCTAAACCGTTGAGGCTCCTTGCTTCAGCGGTTTTTTTTGGTCTAGTGAAAATAATTAGGCATATTTTTCATCTATTTTTTGGCAATTCAGCACAAGCGCATCTATACCTTGGAGTGTACCCAAACAGTCCAAGGAGGACGCCCCATGACACTCACCACACTAACAAAGGCTTTATCGGCGGCTGCCATCGTCATGGCATGCAGTTTTTCACCTTTTGTGGCCGCAGCACCAGCCACAGCTGTGGCGAAAACCAATGCTGCAGCGACAGCGCCAGCAGCGACAAGGTCGAAAGCTGGCTCATTGAATTTAAATAGCGCGAATGCCGCAGAGCTAACGGATAAATTAGTCGGCGTTGGTCCGAAAAAAGCGGAAGCTATTGTTGCTTGGCGTAAGGCGAATGGTGGTTTTAAAAATCCAGCACAGCTCATGGAAGTGAAAGGTATCGGCCCATCGCTGTACGAGCGAAATAAAGCAATTTTATCTATTCGCTAATATTTTTTGTCAGACAAAAGACGGGCAAGTGCATTTTATCGACCGATGAAATGCACTTGCTCAAAAAGCCATGTTTATTTTCAGCGATAGTGGCCTATATATTATATGTTTCAACGTTGACAAATATAAATCATTGATAAGTAAGTGAAATTGTACTTTGCTCAAAAAATGATCAATCTGTGTAAGTTTAGGTAATTGCTGCAACCTCTGCGTGCATTGAGGGGATATCAACAGACTTATCCACAGTTTCTGTGGAAAAGTCACCAAGGCCGCGTGCTGTGCGGCTATCGACAAAGTGGCCGAAGATTTACTGAATTTTTACGCTGTGGAGGCTATGCTGCGATGACATATTTTTCATGTCTTAAGTAGACATGCGTTAAGCAGGAGCGCTCGTTTGCTCAATCGTTTGTGGCTCAGTTTTTTTCTCATCACAGTGCTCTGTGTTGCTTATCAGTCAATTTTCGCTAATGACTTAGAAATCAGTACGCGTGTGGTCATGGCGTGGTTCGACGCCGCACGAGTCAGTGTCGATATCAGCATTGGCCTTATTGGCTTAATGACGCTATGGCTTGGGCTGTTTAAAGTTGCTGAACATGCTGGCCTAATTGCTGTGCTTGGTCGTGGCTTAAGCCCACTTTTTGCTCGCCTAATGCCGGAGGTGCCAAAAGGTCACCCAGCTTTAGGCGCGATGACCATGAACTTGTCTGCCAATGTGCTGGGTCTTGATAACGCCGCTACGCCATTGGGCTTAAAAGCCATGCATGAGCTGCAAACGCTAAACCCTGAGCCTGAGCGTGCAACCAAAGCACAAGCCTTGTTTCTAGTGATCAATGCCTCATCGGTGACCTTGATTCCAGTAACTGTCTTTCTGTTTCGTGCACAGCAGGGCGCCGCCGATCCAGCCAGCGTATTTTTACCAATTTTAATGGCCACCAGCATGTCGACGCTGGTTGGTGTCTCGGCCTATTGCTTAAGCCAGCGCATTGGCCTGTTTAATCGCGTAGTACTGGCTTATGCCGCAGGCTTCGCCTTGGCACTCGCTGGCCTAATTACCTGGGTGTCGCAATGGGCTCCTGCCGATATGGGGCGAAACTCAGGTGCTTTAGGTAACGGCTTATTGATAGCACTCATCGTGATGTTTTTAGGCTGGGGCTATTGGCGTAAACAACCGGTCTATGATCAGTTTATCGATGGCGCGAAAGAGGGCTTTCAAACTGCTATCGGCCTAATTCCATACTTGTTAGCAATGCTGGTGGCCATTGCTGGCCTAAGAGCGAGCGGAGCCTTAGAGGCGGCCTTGGCTGGCTTTGCATGGTTGGCTGTTCAGCTTGGCATGGCGACTGATTTTATCCCAGCACTAACAACCGCACTGATCAAGCCATTATCGGGCAGTGGTGCTCGCGCCATGATGCTCGAGACCATGCAGACCTACGGGGTTGATAGCTTTCCCGCACTAGTCGCGGCTACGGTGCAAGGCTCAAGCGAAACCACCTTCTATGTGGTGGCGGTGTATTACGGCGTCGTCGGCATTAAGCGTGATCGCGGGGCTTTAGCGTGTGGCCTGCTCGCCGACCTTGCTGGCGTGGTCACGGCTATCTATGCCTGTTATCTGTTTTTCCCGCCGAACTGAGTGTTTTCTGTCTCGCGTCAGCGAGGCCGCGCTGCTACCATCGAGCCGATTTTTAGCTTAAGCGGGAATGACTATGCGTCGCGTCGTATTTAATCAAAAAGGTGGTGTTGGCAAATCGAGCATCACCGTAAACCTCGCGGCAATCAGTGCTCAGCGAGGCTTAAAGACTCTGATTATTGATTTAGATCCACAATGCAACGCGAGCCAATACCTGCTTGGTGAGGCCGCAGAGTTTAGCCGCGACAAGCCAGAGCTCTCGCCAAATATTGGTCAATTTTTTGCGCAATCCTTAGCGTTTCGTGCCAAAGAAAAACCGCTGTCCGAATTCGTTCACGCCACTAATTACAGCAAGCTGTTTTTGATTCCATCGAATCCTGAACTGCGTGAAATTGAGCATTTGCTAGAAAGTAAGCACAAGATTTATAAGCTTGCCGCCGCATTGAAAGAGCTTTCTGATAATTACGACGCTATTTATATCGACACACCGCCAGCGTTTAACTTCTACACCTTATCGGCTTTGATAGCCGCTGAGCGCTGCTTGATCCCATTCGACTGCGATGCCTTTTCGCGGCGCGCGCTCTACACCTTGCTGGAAAATGTCGATGAAACCTGCAAAGACCACAACCCGGACTTAAAGGTTGAGGGCATCATCATTAACCAATTTCAGCCACGGGCCGCTTTGCCTAGACAATTAGTCAGTGAATTAAAGGCAGAGGGCTTGCCGATTTTAGATCCGCCATTATCAGCCTCAGTGATCATGCGCGAATCCCATCAGCGCTGCTCGCCACTGATCAGCTGCGCGCCTAAGCATAAGCTCACGGGCGAGTTCGAAGCCTTATTTGATCAGATTAACACCAGCTAGTTAGCACTAGCGGCGTTTAACGCTTTGAAATAGGCCAAGGTATCGAGTCGCGCAAGGGCATGATCGACAATGGGCTTAGGATATTTCAAATGCAGATCCACACACTTAGCATGCGGCTCATGTATACGTTTAGCGTCGAGATGAGCCAGTTCAGGCACAAAACGGCGAATAAACTCACCATCGGGGTCACACTTTTTGCCCTGCAGAAATGGGTTAAAAATACGGAAGTAGGGCGCGGCATCATTTCCAGTAGAGGCGCTCCATTGCCAACCGCCGTTATTAGCCGATAAATCACCATCGATCAGGTGCTGCATGAAGTAGCGCTCGCCTAAGCGCCAGTCGATAAACAAATCCTTCGTCAAAAACATCGCAGTGATCATGCGCAGGCGATTGTGCATCCAGCCAGTTTCGTTGAGTTGGCGCATGGCGGCATCGACGATAGGAAAGCCTGTACGGCCTTCACACCACGCCTGAAAATTCGCTTCCTTATGCGACCACGGCAGTTTATCCGTTTCGCGCTTAAAGGCTTGGTGGCGGCATACGTGAGGAAAGCCGAGCAAAATATGCTTATAAAAATCACGCCAGCACAGTTCACTAACCCAAGTATCCAAACCTTGCTGCCCAGCATGATGATGTTTGTGCTGTTCGGCGCGATATAGGCATTGCCGAGCAGAGATAACGCCAGCAGCTAAATACGGCGATAAAGTGCTGGTGCCATTGACTGCAGGAAGGTCGCGACGTTCGTGATAGCGGCCGCCATCTTCTTCAATGAATTGCGCCAAACGCGCATGCGCCTCAGCCTCGCCGACCGGCCATAGCGTTTGCACTAAGTCATCGGCAATAGGCACGGTAATGCCCGGTGCACGCGCAGAGAGTTGGCTAGAAGCCACGGCACAGGCTGTGCGCTTTTCTGGCACTGGCAGCAAACGCACTGGATGCTCAGCTAATTGCATCAACCAATTGCGCTTGAATGGTGTAAATACCGTGTAGAAGCGGCCGTCGCCAGTAAGTACGCGGCCCGGCGTGATGATGCAACTGTCATGAAACCATTGCGCCTCAATGCCAAGCTCGCTCAAGCCATCTCTAATAGCGGTATCGCGAGCGCGCTCATTAATCTCATAAGCTTCATGCGCAAACACGCTACTCACCTTCTGGGTTTGGCACCAGTCCAGCAGCTTGGGCACGAGCGATGCGTAGTCGTCCGCTGCTAAAACTACTAAGGCGATGTTTAGCTCAGCGAGGTCAGTCGCCAGACTTTGTAGCTGGCGCCATTCAAAGTCGATGCGAACTGCAGCGACATCGTGCTGCTGCCATTGCTCCGGCGTATAGGCATAGAGCGCAGTAACCTGTGCTGTTGGATCGGCACAGGCGGCGTGAAGAGCTGGATGATCGGCTACGCGTAAATCATTACGCAAGCAGACAAGATGATGCGGAACGCTCATTGTGTTTAGCCAACTCCATGCACGCGGCGCCAGCCCAACACGGCTTGGCACATAGCCGATAAGTCATGCAGAAAACTGACGGCCTCAATACTGCGTCGTGTCGAGCGCAGTGCTGCGCCGCCGCCCCAAATACCCCCTCTGTCAGGATTGATGTCGCGTCCCTTGTTACACTCTCTTAAACATTCAGGGGCGTTTGGAGATCTGTATGCCTCGCTATTCCGATGAGCGACGTCAGGCCGCTGTGGCCAAGCTGTTACCGCCTTATAACCAAAG
>JAGPVX010000004.1 GCA_018066805.1 Paraperlucidibaca sp.
CAAAAATCGACGTGTTGAGTTCTTACTCAGCATTTCAGAAGCAAACTAAGATTTTAATTAAAGGACTAACATCATGATATTGCTCAAAAGCAAACAATACATGCTGGTCGGCCTCACCGCAGTGGCGCTCACGCTTACTGCCTGTGGTGGCGACTCGGCGAAGAACGGGACCGGCACAACCTCTAACGACAACACAAGTGGTCAAATTAAACCTGACACTGATGGCGATGGCGTACCAGATATTGGCGATAACTGCCCAACAACTTTTAACCCAAATCAAAACGATCTTGATGAAGACAGAGTCGGCGACCTCTGTGATCCCGACATCGACGGTGACAACATTTTAAACTCGCCAGATAACTGCCCGACAGTGTCTAACGAGAATCAGATTGACTCCAACAATAACGGCATTGGTGATGCATGTGAAGGCGATCAAGATGGCGATGGTATTAAGGACTCGGAGGATAACTGTCCAACTACGCCAAACAATCCCAATACTGACTCCGATGGCAATAATATTGGCGATGCTTGCCAAGACAGCGACAGCGATGGCATCTTGGATACAGCAGATAACTGCCCAATGAATGGCAACCCCAGTCAAGCCGACCAAGACCAAGATGGTGTTGGCGATGTCTGTGACTCAGATACTGATGGCGATGGAAAATTGAACGCGATGGACAACTGCCCATTTGTGTTTAACCCAGGCCAAGAAAACTCTGACAGCACTCCCAGCGGCGATGCCTGCGAGAATGACTCTGATAATGACGGCATTTTAAACACTGTCGATAATTGCCGCTTCATACCAAATGCTGACCAAAAAGATCAAGATGGCGATGGCCTAGGCGATGTCTGCGATGACTCTGACTCTGACGGCCTGTTTGATAACCAAGATAATTGCCCCCAGAACGCCAACAATGATCAAGCAGACCAAGATCGCGATGGGCTTGGTGATGTTTGCGATATAGATCGTGACGGCGATGGCGTCTCAAACTCTGTCGATAACTGCCCACTGGTTAACAACCCACCAATCAACGGAATCCAGCCCGACAAAGACGGCGATGGCAAAGGTGACGCCTGTGATGGCGACACAGATAACGACTCAATTCCCGACGATGTAGACAACTGTCCACTCACCCCTAACACCAATCAGGCTGACTTCAACGAAAGCAACATCCCAGGTGTAGTCAACACAGGTGATGCATGCAGCGACGAAGATGGTGACGAGATCTTCGATGATAAAGACAACTGCCCGCTAGTATCCAACGTTAATCAAGGCGATATTGATGGTGATGGCATCGGCGATGTGTGTGATCCAGATCGTGATGGCGATAATGTGGCAAACGATGATGATAACTGCCCATCACTCTCAAATGCCGATCAAAAAGACTCGGACAATGATGGCAAAGGAGATCTTTGCGATACAGATCAAGATGGTGACGGTGTAAAAGAGACCGATGGTGACAACTGTCCATTAACTCCAAATCGTGATCAGCTCGACTCGGATAAAGATGGTGTAGGTGATGCTTGTGACACCGATGGTTTCACTTGCGGTACTGGCACAGCAACTCCTACCTGCCCTGCAGTAGCCGACCTGAAAACTGGCTACAGCTGTACAGGCTTCGCACCCACTGGAAGCGTGGCAGTAGCAGTCAAACAGGGCGGCCTCTGCTCATTAAGTAATCTTCTGCTTAATGGTTCTCTCGTTGATATTTGCGGCGTGGACTCTCCTGCCTCGGCCGCTGACGGCAATGGCGAGACGTTTGCCAAGGTGAACAACGCAGTTGCTCTCGCAGATAGCCTATTTACCGATGGCGCATTGACAGGGAAAGTTGGTATTTCAGTAACGCTGCCCCAGAAAGTTGCAGCAGGAAAACTCGCTGCCTTTAAAATTAGCGTGCCACGAAGTTTAGTGGAGCTAAGCTTAGCCAAGGCTATTACAGTAACTACTGATGGCGGCGAGTCTTTCGGCGGACCAGACCAGACAGGTGGCTTTGCTTTGGAGCTGCTAACAGCCGGTTATGACGGCAATGTTGACCCTCTCGGAGTAGACAACCTAGCGCCAGGCTCCGTACAACCGTTGTATGTTTTAGGTGGGTTTGCAACAAAGGCGTTCCAAACATTGACAATTACGGTGGGTGGTGGTCTTTCTGCTGACTTGGGTACCTCCATTGAGGTATACGACGTCTGTACCGACATATCTGCAAGCACTACAAACACTATTGGTGATGGCTCATCGCTATTGCCTAGCATTGGTGGTGATAGCGGCGGTAATAACAACCCTCTCAGCGTAATCACTACGCCACTGGGTGATGCCTTAGCGCCAGTGACTGGGGCGCTTTCAGCACTTACCGTGCCACTGGCTGATGGCCTAGATAGCACACTGGGTCAAACTCCACTGGCACCTATCAGCAATGGCGTTGTCGATCTCATCGATGGCACTGGCGAAGCCAGTGGCGAGCCTGGCAACACCCCCGGCATCCCTACCTCACCTGAAGAGTTCATTGCCCTACTAGGCGATAATCCAATCACTGCTGCGCTGAAAACTCTGGCCGCGATGATTCCAGGTGCTGACGCGCTCCCCGGTGCTGACTCACTTCCTGGTGCCGATTCAATCCCCGGTGCTGACACCTTTGGCGACAACCCGCTCGGCGTAATCACTACGCCACTGGGTGATGCCCTAGCGCCAGCAACCGATGCGCTTTCAGCACTTACCGTGCCACTGGCTGATGGCCTAGATAGCACACTGGGTCAAACTCCACTGGCACCTATCAACAATGGCGTTGTCGATCTCATCAATGGCACTCGCAAACCGGGTGGCAAGCCTGGCAACACCCCTGGGATCCCACCTGGCCTCAACTCCGGCCTCCCTCCCGGCCTCACTACCTTACCAGCAAGGTTTTTTGCACTACTTCCCGCAAACCCATAACCCCTGCTATCGCCTCGCTCTTCCCTTAACTAAGGCTAAAGCATAAAAAAAACCCGCCTAGGCGGGTTTTTTTTATGCTTTAAATTAAACCGACTGCTGTTTCAACAGCGCACTTACACCTACAAAAATAATGTAGGCAAACCATATCTTAATCGGTATCACCAACCACATACCTAAACTTACTTTCAAATAAATTAGCACAGCACTCAACAACATGAAGCTAAATGCCCACAGACTATATTTCAGTAAATATCGATAATGACTCACTGCCCATTGCGTCGCTTTCGAGCGCTGCCATGCGGTTAAAATAAACGCCACTGGAAACAACACATTAAAAATGACACTAACTCCAAACAATACATAAATTGCTTTTAGATAAGGCGCGTTTGCCTGATCACGTAGTGCGTTGCCCATATCAAGCCTCAGGCCGCATATGCGGAAACAAAATCACATCGCGAATGCTGGCTGAATCAGTAAACAGCATCACCAAGCGGTCAACACCAATACCCTCGCCCGCCGTAGGCGGCATGCCGTACTCCAGCGCACGAATGAAGTCGGCATCGTAGTGCATGGCCTCATCATCGCCCGCTTCTTTCTCACGCACCTGCTGCATGAAGCGCTCAGCCTGATCTTCAGCGTCATTAAGCTCAGAGAAACCATTGGCGATTTCACGCCCACCAATGAAGAACTCAAAACGATCGGAAATGAACTCGTTATCATTATTACGGCGGGCCAAAGGTGAAACTTCGGCCGGATACTCAGTGATAAAGGTGGGCTGACGCAGCTGCGTCTCTACGGTCTCTTCGAAAATCAGCGTATGCAATTTGCCAACACCCCAAATCGACTTCACATCCATTTTCAGCTGTGAGCGCACGATTTCGGCCGCCTGGTCATAATCCCAAAGCTGCTCACGGGTTAAATGCGGGTTGTATTTGAGGATGGAGTCGACCATCGATAAACGATCAAACTTGCCACCGAAATCAAAGACTTCACCCTGATATGGCACATCGGTGCTACCCAAAATATCGGTAGCGAGGGTGCGCAGCATATCTTCGGTGAGGTCCATGAGATCGTTGTAATCGGCATAGGCCTGATAGAACTCGATCATGGTGAATTCGGGGTTGTGACGCGTCGACACACCTTCATTGCGGAAGTTGCGATTGATTTCAAACACGCGCTCGAAACCGCCAACGACTAGGCGCTTCAAATACAGCTCAGGCGCGATACGCAGAAACAACGGCATGTCGAGCGCGTTGTGGTGCGTGTTAAACGGTTTCGCGGCGGCACCACCGGGGATGACATGCATCATCGGTGTTTCCACTTCCATAAAGTCGCGAGCAGCCATGAAGCGGCGAATGCCATCGACTACTTGCGAGCGAATGCGGAAGGTACGGCGCGTGTCTTCGCTAACAATCAAGTCGACATAGCGCTGGCGATATTTAGTCTCGACATCAGCCATGCCATGAAACTTATCAGGCAATGGACGCAGACCTTTGGTCAATAAGCGCAGCTCCGTTACATGCAGCGAAAGCTCACCGGTTCGGGTTTTAAATAGGTAGCCGGTAGCACCAAAAATATCGCCTAAATCTGACTGTTTAAAGCCGGCGTAAACATCTTCACCAATGCTATCGCGCTGAACATAAATCTGAAGGCGCCCACCCATATCTTGCAATGTGGCGAAGCTAGCTTTGCCCATCACGCGCTTCAGCATCATGCGGCCAGCAATTGAAAAAACTGGTTTCTCAGCTTCCAAGGTTTCCGTTGTGGCCTCATCGAAGCGCGTATGCAGGTCGCTGCTAATCGCATCACGGCGGAAGTCATTTGGAAATACCGGGCCAGCCTCGCGCAGTACAGCAAGCTTCTGCTTACGCTCGGCCATGAGTTTGTTGATATCTACTGGTGGCGTATTTTCTACTGGTTTATCTGTCATGGTGGCGTCCGCTTACAGGCCCATTTTTAATGAGGCTTGGATGAATTCGTCGATATCGCCATCAAGCACGGCGTTCGGGTTAGAACTTTCAATATTGCTGCGCAAATCTTTCACGCGAGACTGATCGAGCACATAGGAGCGAATCTGATGGCCCCAGCCAATGTCGGCCTTGGTGTCTTCTAGCGCTTGTTTAGCTTGGTTGCGTTTCATCACTTCCAGCTCATAGAGTCTGGCGCGTAACATTTTCCATGCGCGATCGCGGTTGGCGTGTTGTGAGCGTTCGTTTTGACACGCCACCACGGTGCCCGTAGGTTCATGGGTTAAACGCACCGCCGAGTCAGTTTTGTTGATGTGCTGACCGCCAGCGCCACTGGCACGATAGGTATCAGTACGCACATCGGATGGGTTGATATCAATCTCGATGTCGTCATCGATTTCTGGCGAGATAAACACCGCCGAAAATGAGGTGTGACGACGGTTGCCGGAGTCGAATGGCGACTTCCGCACTAAGCGATGCACACCAGTCTCAGTTCGCAGCCAACCAAAGGCATAGTCGCCTTCGACGCGAATGGTGCAAGACTTAATGCCAGCAACTTCGCCATCGGAAACTTCCATCACTTCTGTTTTAAAGCCGTGACGGTCAGACCAACGCAAAAACATGCGCATGAGCATGCTCGCCCAATCTTGCGCTTCAGTGCCGCCAGAGCCGGACTGAATGTCGATAAAGCAGTTATTGGGGTCCATCTCGCCAGAAAACATACGACGAAACTCTAGGTCGCTGACCAGCTTATCTAGGCCATCTAGCTCGCTGGCAACATCAACTAGCGTGTCTTCGTCATCCTCTTCAACGGCTAAGCTGAGCAGCTCTTTGGTGTCGACAAGGCCACTAGTTAGCTGATCAATGGTCAGTACCACGCCTTCGAGCATGCTGCGTTCTTTACCAATGGCTTGGGCTTTTTCGGGTTCATCCCAGAGTTTGGGATCTTCAAGCTCGCGGGTGACTTCCTCTAAGCGCTCTTGCTTGAGGTCGTAGTCAAAGATACCCCCGGAGCGACTCGGTGCGCTCGGTGAGGTCTTTAATGCGGAGGACGTAGGGATTAATTTCCATGATGCTAAAAATGCCGTCGTGTAAAGCGCGGTATTGTAGCGAAAAATGCGCGCGCGTGCTGCCTGCGCATTAGCTCAGCGTTAAGCCACTTTGCAAAGTAAGCTTACAACGCCAGCATCGCCTCGATGCGCAACTGCAGCGTCTCCATGCCGCGAAAACGATTGATATCTAAGCGATAAGCAACACGAATTCGCTCGCACTTGAGATTAGGCCAAAGTGCCCTATCCACGCCAAAAGCAATGCCATCGATGACGCGATTGCTCTCTGGATGGCAGAGGCTGAATTTGATGTGCTTATCTTTAAGTAAGCGCTGGCCAAGACATAAAAACTCGCCTTCAAATAAGGGCTCAGGAAAGGCCTGCCCCCACGGGCCGGCATCGCGAATCAAATACGCAGTTTGCTCGGTAAGCTCGGCGGCGCTGAGTTCACCATCAGTAAGCAAAACGGCGTCATAAGCTTCAGGCGGAACCCATTCGCGCAAGGTTTCTTCGAAGGCTAGGCGAAATGCCGCCAGCTGCGTGCTGGGGAGGCTCATGCCGGCCGCCATAGCGTGACCACCAAAGCGCGTGATGAGGCCGGGATTTTTCGTCGCCATGGCATCGAGCACATCGCGAATATGCACGCCAGGAATGGAGCGCGCCGAGCCTTTTAGCTCGCTGGGCATCTCGCCGTACGCTGGTGCTTGTGCCGGCGCAAAGGCGACTGTTGGCCGATGAAAGCGCTCTTTAATACGCCCTGCCAACAAACCAATTACGCCTTGATGCCAATACCGGTCGTAAAGCACTAAACCGGGCGGCAAATTTTCTTCGCTGATGGTCAGCTCGCGCATCGCCGCCATGGCTTCATTTTGCATGCCGGATTCGATCTCGCGACGCTCTAAGTTCAGCGCATCAAGGTCTTCCGCCATGCGCTTGGCTTCAGCAGGATCATCGCAAAGTAAGCACTCAATGCCTTCGCGCATATCGTCTAGGCGGCCTGCTGCATTGAGGCGTGGCGCCACAACAAAGCCCAGATCACTGGCTACTAAACTGGCGATATCACGCTCAGCCACACGCAGTAAAGCGGTAATGCCAGGGCAGCAACGCCCAGCTCGAATACGCGTCAAGCCTTGTTGCACGAGGCGGCGATTATTGGCATCGAGCGCGACCACATCAGCCACCGTACCTAAAGCCACAAGGTCTAGATAATTAGCCATATTAGGCTCAGCAATGCCTTGAGCGGCGAACCAGCCATCGTCGCGTAAGCGCGTGCGCAAACTTGAGAGCACGTAAAACACCACACCAACGCCGGCTAAAGCTTTGCTGGGAAAGTCGCAATCGGCTTGGTTCGGGTTGACGATGGCATCGGCCGGCGGCAGCGTTGCGCCGGGCAAGTGATGATCGGTGATGAGTACGCGCACGCTCGCCGCCTGTGCCGCCGCCACGCCTTCATGACTGGCAATACCGTTATCGACGGTGATGATGAGCTGCGGCTGTTTCTCGCTCAGCGCCAGCGCGACGATGCCGGGTGTGAGGCCATAGCCATAGGTAAAACGATTGGGAACTAAGTAGTCGACATGCTGCGCACCCATGGCACGCAAGGCGCGTAAGGATAGCGCCGTGCTGGTCGCGCCATCGGCGTCGAAATCGCCGACCACGAGGATGCGCCATTGCTCATGCAGAGCTTGAACCAATAATTCTATTGCCGCAGTTAAGCCATGAAGGCTGCTGGCTGGCTGCAAAGCAGCCAGCGTCATCGCTAGCTCAGACTCAGTGCGCACGCCACGGGCAGCGTAAAGTCTAGCCAACAAGGGCGGCACAGAGGGTAGATCGGCATGACTTAAAGCACGCCGCTGCCAGCGCAGAGGCGTACTCATAGCGGGATTAACTGAAGCTGAGTGCTCGGCAGCTTAAACACCCATCGATTGCAGAATGCTATCGCGGACTTGGTCCAAAGTAGCATCGATGGTTTTCAGCACCGAGCTTTGGCACTGGCCAATGGCCGTGTCAGGATCTTTCAAGCCATTGCCAGTCAGTGTGCAGACGATGACCGAACCTTCAGCAATCTTGCCGGATTTGATGTCGCGAATAGCGCCACCCAAGGAGGCCGCAGATGCTGGCTCACAGAAAATACCTTCGCTCATCGCCAACAGACGCTGAGTATCGAGAATTTCTTGGTCGCTGAGTTCATCAAACCAACCGCCCGACTCACTCATCACTTTCAGTGCTTGATCGTAGCTTTGCGGGTTACCGATGCGAATCGCAGTGGCCACGGTTTCTGGATTTTTCACTGGGCCGCCACGCACAAATGGCGCAGAGCCGGAGGCTTGATAGCCAAGCATTTTTGGACGATTGCTGATCACAGGCTCGCAAGCAAAAGTGCATTTGCCATTACAGAAACTACATGACTGAGTCACAGTTTCGCCAACTGGCGTGGAGTATTCGCAATAGCCGATCCAATGCGCCGTGATGTTGCCGGCGTTACCGACTGGTAGACAGTGGTAGTCAGGTGCGCGGCCAAGCTCTTCGACAATTTCGAAAGCCGCAGTTTTTTGACCTTGCAGACGATAGGGGTTAACCGAGTTAACGATAGTCACTGGCGCATGCGCCGCGACTTGCTTAACCAGCTCCATGCCATCGTCGAAGTTGCCGCGAATTTGCAGGGTGATGGCGCCATACATCATGGCCTGTGCCAGCTTACCCATGGCAATTTTGCCTTCTGGAATAAGCACAAAGGCTTTGATGCCGGCGCGTGCCGCATACGCAGCGGCAGCAGCTGAGGTATTACCGGTTGAGGCGCAAATAATCGCTTTCGAGCCCTCTTCCACAGCCTTAGTCACAGCCATGGTCATGCCGCGATCTTTAAACGAGCCGGTCGGGTTCAGACCTTCGTATTTCACATAAATTTCGACATTTTTGCCAATCAACGCTGGGATATTTTTCAGGCGAATTAACGGCGTATTGCCCTCACCCAAAGAAATGATGCGCGTGTCGGCAGTCACCGGTAAGTGGCTACGGTAGCGATTAATTAAGCCGGTATAGCGGTTGCCTGCGTTCATGCCAAAGACTCCATACGAATACGTGTGACTGACCCAATGATGTGATCAAGTGCTTCAAGCTCTACCATGGCGCGGTTCATTTCGCGCTCAACAACAGGCTTGGTCAAAATAATAACGGGCACCGAGCCGCCTTCCTGCATGGGTTTCTGCAAAATGGCTTCGATGTTGATGTCGTGATTGCTCAAAATGCGCGTGACATCGGCCAACACCCCGGCACGGTCATAGGCCTGCAAGCGCAGATAGTACGAGGTCACTACCGACTCCATCGGCAAGATCGGCGTATTGGTGATCGCGTGAGGCATAAAGGCCAAATGCGGCACATTGGGCGCTGACTCTGACGTCAACAACCGCACTAAATCAACAATATCAGCGACTACGGCCGAAGCTGTTGGGCCTGCACCAGCGCCAGCACCGTAATACATGGTGGTGCCAACGGCATCGGACTGCACCAGGATGGCATTTTTCACGCCATTCACATGGGCGATCAGGCGGTCATTCGGGATCAATGTTGGGTGCACGCGCAGTTCCACGCCTTCGCGTGTGTAACGCGCCATGCCCAGCTGCTTGATGCGAAAGCCCAGCTCTTCAGCATAGATGACATCATCACGAGTGAGCTGCGACAAGCCTTCGGTATAGACTTTAGAAAACTGCAACGGGATACCAAAAGCTAGTGAGGCCATGATAGTGAGCTTATGCGCCGCATCAATGCCTTCAACATCGAACGTCGGATCGGCCTCGGCATAGCCCAGCGCTTTTGCTTCATCGAGTGCATCGGTAAAGGAACGACCTTTATCGCGCATTTCGGTCAAAATATAGTTGCCTGTACCGTTGATGATGCCGGCCAGCCATTCGATATTGTTAGCCGCCAAACCTTCACGCAACACCTTGATAATAGGCACGCCGCCTGCGACCGATGCCTCAAAGCCAACATGCACACCCTTGGCTTCAGCAGCAGTAAAAATCTCATTGCCATGCTCAGCTAGCAGCCATTTGTTCGCGGTAACCACATGCTTACCATTGGCGATGGCGCGCAGCACGAGTTCTCGAGCAACGGTAATACCACCGATAACTTCAACGACAATATCAACTGCAGGATCATCGACCACGGCAAAAATATCCATGCTCACGGTGATGCCAGCCAAGTCGAGGTTGGGATGCTCACGGCGCACACCTATATGCGACACCACGATATCGCGGCCTGTGCGGCGTGAGAGCTCTGCTGCATTGGCGCGGAGCAAATGCAGAGCACCACCGCCCACAGTACCTAGGCCAACAATACCGATATTGACGGGCTTATTTACGGTCGAATTAGTCGCGTTCAAGTCAGGGCCACCAGCTAATAATATAAGAGCCAAAATAAGCATTAAGACGCTTATCAGACCCAGAAATAAGGGCGCATAGTATAGCGCCCTAGATGAATTTGTCGAACTTAAGGCTTAGTTCAGGCCAAGGATTGTTGCCGCACGATCAGCCGTTATATAGCCACCGATTTGCTCACCTTTTTCATTAAAAATCGCCGGAGTACCCGTTACACCCATTTGACGACCTAGGGCAAATTGCTCACTGATAGGTGCTTTGCAATCTGCTTTTCCGGCAGGCACTGGGCGACCCTGCTTAGCTAGAGTTAGTGCTTGTGCACGATTGGCATTGCACCAAATTTCAGTCATATGAGCGCCAGTGCCCGCGTTTGGACCTACGCGCGGTAAGTCACGAGGATAGGCCAAATAGCGCACCTCAATGCCCTTAGCATTCATCGCTGGCACTTCGGCATGTAACTTACGGCAATAGCCGCAATCGGTATCCGTAAAGACAGTAATCACCGCCTTTGCCTTGCCTTTGGCAGGAAAAATTATCTCATCGCGCTTATCAATGCCTTTAAGCAAAACAAGACGCTGCTTAGACTTAGCCTGATCAGTGATATTGACGACTTCCTTGCCCTTAACTTGCAGCATATCGCCTTGAATTAAATACTGACCATCAGCGCTGGCATAAATCGTGCCGCCATCGAGCTCAACAGCGTAAACACCAGCAATAGGCGAGGCTGTGACTGAAACAATGTTGGCTTTCGGCACGGCCTGCGTTAGACGTTGACGAATCTGCGACTCTTCATTGCTACCGGCTTGCACCCACAGCGCGGTCGCGGCAATCGATGTGGCGATTACGGCGGCAATGCCCCATTTCTTTGTTCGCTTTTGCATGCAGCTGGCCTCTCAGAGAATACATAAGTGCTTAACCATCGAGTCGGCGATGGCGTTGACGAATAGTCGCTAAGCATACGAGAAACAAAGCTCGGCGTCAGCCTCGTGGATGATGCTCAGCGTGCAGTTGCTGCAGACGCTCGCGGGCAACGTGGGTGTAAATCTGCGTGGTGGATAAGTCGCTGTGGCCGAGCAAGAGCTGAATCACGCGCAAATCGGCACCATGGTTGAGCAAATGTGTGGCGAAAGCATGGCGCAAAGTGTGTGGCGAAACATTACTCGTGATGTTGGCCATGAGTGCGTAACGCTTAATCAAATGCCAAAAGTTCTCGCGTGTCATGCCGCCGCCACGCGCCGTGACAAAGAGCGCCGGCACCGAGATATCACGCACCAACTCGCCCCTGGCCTCGCCGATATAGCGCTGTATCCAGATCACCGCATCTTCGCCCATTGGCACCAAACGCTCTTTTTCGCCCTTACCTTTCACGCGCAAATAGCCTGCGGGCAAATTCAGCGCCGCCAGCGGCAAACCAACCAGCTCACTCACTCGCAAGCCACAGGCATATAAGAGCTCAAGCATGGCTTTATCGCGCAGGCCAATTAAGGTCTCAGTATCAGGCGCAGCGAGCAGCGCATCGACATCGGCCTCAGACAAATCTTTCGGCAATGAGAGGCCGATGCGCGGTGTATCGAGCCCAATAGTCGGATCGCTGTCGACACTGCCACGTACCAATAAGCCACGCCAGCAATGGCGCAAAGACGACTGCAAACGTGCAATCGAGCGCGGCGACTTTTGCATAACTTGCGGGCTAGCCAGATACGCCGCGAGGTCATCGGTAGTTAATGCTGTTAGTGCCTTTGGTGCAGCCCAGTTCGCCAGTGCGGCGGCATCGCTGACATAGGCTCGACGCGTATGCTGGCTTAAGCCTTCGGCCGCGAGCTGATGGCGAAAGGCCGTGAGCGCAGCATCTGAGGCTGGAGGCATGTGAGCGTCTTCAACAATCATGGGCGTAGTTTCAATGAGCTTAACGCTCAGTTTAAAGCCATTGGACGTGATGAGCGAATGCGGCAAACAGTGAAATTTCAGGCATTAAAAAAGGGCTCATAATGAGCCCTTTTTTGCACAGCAACGCGAAGAATTACTTCTTACGCGGAGCCAGCTTCTCTTTGATACGTGCGGATTTGCCCGAACGATCGCGGAGGTAGTACAGCTTGGCGCGGCGAACAGCACCACGACGCTTAACTTCGATGCCAGCAACAATCGGCGAATGGGTTTGGAAAACACGTTCCACACCGATACCGTTGGAGATTTTACGCACCGTGAAAGCAGAGTTCAGGCCACGATTTTTGATCGCAATAACCACGCCTTCATAGGCCTGGAGACGCTCACGCTCGCCTTCTTTCACTTTCACCTGAACGACAACAGTGTCGCCAGGAGCAAACTTAGGAATATCTTGTTTCAGTTGGACGTTTTCAACGGCCTGTACTAAAGGATGCTTACCGCTCATCTTAATTCTCCACATTCAATCACAGAGGCTTTCACGCATATGATTGATCATTGTGATGCCTTGACCGGCTGCTCGTGTCAGCTCGGTGGGCATCGCCTTGGGTCCAGAGGCTAAGGCGCATACGACCCCCTCAACACTGCTAGCGAGATCTATTCGATGCCATCTAGCAGCTGTCGTTCTAATTTGCTCAGCGTGCGCCCAACAAGTAAGTCGGGGCGGCGTTCGCGTGTGCGCTTGAGGCTTTGCTGCAAGCGCCAACGCTTTATCGCGGCATGATCACCGCTGAGCAATACCGCTGGCACTGTGTCGCCGTCATACACCTCAGGTCGGGTGTAATGCGGGCAATCAAGCAGGCCATCGGTAAATGAATCTTCAATGGCTGAAGCCTCGGTGTTTAGCACGCCGGGCAATAAGCGCGCTAAGGCATCAACCAATACCATCGCCGGTAATTCACCACCGGATAACACGTAGTCGCCTATCGACCATTCGGCATCGACATCGCGCTCAATTAAGCGTTCATCGACACCCTCATAACGGCCGCAGAGCAAAATCAAACCCTGCTGGCCATGTGCGGCGCTAAGCTGCTGCACATCGGCCTGCGATAAACGCTGGCCCTGCGGTGATAAATAAATCACCGGCGCCACCACACCTCGTGCGGCAGCAGCTTCACGCGCGGCATTAATAGCTCGGCGTAAAGGCTCAATCTGCATGACCATGCCGGGGCCGCCACCAAAGGGGCGCTCATCGACACGGCGGTAATTATCTTCGGTAAAGTCGCGCGGGTTCCAAAACGCCAGCGTGAGCTTACCGTTGGCCACGGCGCGGGCAGTTACACCGCACTCGCTAATGGCTCGAAACATTTCCGGAAACAACGACACTACGCCTACCCACATGGCGATCTCCCATGTTGGTCATAAACGCTTAAAACGTTGGATCCCAATCGACGCGAATACGGCGCTGATTTCGATCGACAAAACGCACAACACGACCTGGCAACCACGGCAACAAACGCTCTTGATCATCCATGCTGCCTTCACAAGCACGCACAATGATGACGTCGTTGGCACCAGTTTCCATCATCGCGTGGACGCGGCCGAGCACGTCATCTTGCTCAGTCACCACTAACATATCGATGAGTTCAGACCAGTAATACTCGTCTTCGTCTAATACCGGCAAGGCGCTTTTCGGCACCCAAATCGCTGCACCAACTAAGGTGTCAGCAGCGTTGCGGTCGGGGCAGATATCCAGCTGCGCCACCAAGCCTTTGGCTTGCGGACGACTCGCCAGTATCTCTACCGGACTCAACACGCCACCACGGTCCAAATACCACGGGCCGTAGTTAAAAATATTGGCAATGGGATGCGTGCGGGACATAACCCACACCCATCCCTTGATGCCATAAGCAGTGTGTACGTGGCCGACCTGAATCAGGGACTCACGATCGGGCACGATAGACATGTCTTATGCGCTCTTCTGAGCTACCTTGATCAGATGTGCAACGCGGTCAGATGCTTGAGCGCCGTTGCTGATCCAATAAGCTACACGCTCTAAGTCCAAGCGCACGCGCTCAGCTTGACCACGTGCAACTGGGTTGAAGAAACCCAGACGTTCTAAGTAACGGCCATCGCGGGCATTGCGGCTGTCGGCAACAACGATGGAGTAGAAAGGACGTTTTTTAGCGCCACCGCGGGCTAGACGAATAGTGACCATTGCTTAATTCCTGTACTGGGTTTCCGTGGTAAGTCGTTCTGCTCATGGCGCCACGGAAATCGGCCATGCACAGATGGGCGCGAATTCTACGAGAAAACGCGGCACTTGACCAGTCCAACGTGCTGGAGAATCTGCTAGGCTGCGCGCCATCGTTTGAGGTGCTCATTTATGCGCTACGAAGCCCCATCGCAGTCGGTTTGGCGCGGCCTTGCTCTGCTCACGCTGTCGGCATTTTTATTTGCCACCATGGGCGTGTTTATTCGTCAGGCATCGCATACCGTCAACAACGAAACCATTGTGTTTTTCCGCAATTTTACTGCGTCAATCATGCTGCTGCCGCTGGTTGCCATACATGGCACTGGGCTGCTCAAAACCCAGGTATTTCACAAGCATTTGTGGCGCGGCGTAGTAGGTTTAGCGGCGATGTATGGCTTCTTTTATGCCATCGCCAAACTGCCATTAGCCAGCGCCATGGTTTTCACCTACTCATCTCCGGTGTTTATTCCACTCATTGCTTGGCTATTTCTTAAAGAAAAAATCACGGTCCGCATGATGATCGCTGCCGTGCTCGGCTTCGGTGGCGTGTTATTGATTTGCCGCCCCGACATGGCCGGCATGGGCTTTATCTCGCTGGTCGGCATCAGCGCCAGCTTGCTCGCCGCCATGGCCTTCGTCACCGTCCGCTCACTTTCTGGCACCGAGCCAGTGATACGCATCGTGCTTTATTTCAGCTTAATTTCAGTGACGATCTCAGCTGTGCCAATGCTGTGGGCATGGCGACCACTCAACGTTGAGGAATATGCCTGGGTAGTTGGTGCGGGCATTTTGGCCACCTTCAGCCAGCTCGCCATGTCACGAGCCTATAGCTTGGCGCCGGCTGGGCGTATTGGCCCGGCGGCCTATTTGGCCATCGTTTTTGCCGGGATTTGGGCGTGGATTTTGTGGGATGAGCTGCCCGAGACCTTGGCGGTCGTGGGCATCGTTATCATCTTTTTAGCCACGCTGATGTGCTTAGACAAGCCTTTATTCTGGCGCAAAATAACGCGACGTAAAGGCACACTCCCCGCTCGGTAACCAGCTCGGAAATTGATAGAAGCGCTCACGCACCGACACTAATACCTGCTGGAAATACGCCTCATAGCGAAAGCCTTCGCCAGCCAAAAAGTGGAAAGTTTGGCCGCGATAAGTCAGGCTAAATCGCCGCGATGTGGCGAACCAATTCTCGGCATTAGGCTGCTCATTGGGCTTTTTCAATAGCAGCAATACGGCCTTGCCATCGAGGCTTCGGAAGTCAGTCAGGCTGTCATCTTGGCGTGCATATTTCGCGCCCTCACCCATCACCATGACTGGCTCGCGCACCTGATAAGCCAGCACTGAAGCTGATGCATAGCTCAGCGTTGCTATCGCGCGCTCAGCCTTAGGCTGATCTGGCACTAAGGCATCGACACCTAGACTTTTGCGCGCAGAAGCAGCTTCCCATGCTGGCTGCCAAGCGCCCGCTTGCAGCTCATCAGCCTCGGTACGAGCTTGTTTTAAAATCGCCGGCGCTTCGGTCATCGCAAGCAAATACCATTGCACGCGCGGCTGGCTTTTCCACACCGAAAAAGGCGCGTAAAGAATGCCCAATAGCACCACGACATGCACCACGCTGACCCAACTCACTATCTTCGTCAGTTTTGCCCAGCGCGCGACAGGCAAAGGCAAGAGCAGCACCAGCACCATAGGGTAAAACCACAGCACCCAATGCAGGCCAATATCTTTGCTCAGGCTCACCCATAAAAAGCCCAAGCCTGCGGTCCAACTCAAGGTGGCTGCAAGGCTGATAACGGGCTGTAAGTTTGCACGGAGTGATGAGCGCTGCTGTTGCGCAGCTCGTAACGCCAACCATATAGGCGGCAAAATGACATAGGCCATCATGCCGAGATAGGCCAATAGGCTCTGCCAACCAAAGCCGCCGCCAGCATTGCGATTAACTAAGTTAAACAGCAGGTTAGACCAGCAATGCGTGTAGTTCCAATACAGATTAAGCAGGCCAAAGGGAATGGCGACCAGCACTAGCACTAGGCCATGACGCCAGAAGCGCCTGCCAGCGAAAGCATAGAAAATAACAAAGCCAAGACCTAAGAACACAGCAAAGTATTTGGACAAAAACGCCAAACCTAAGCTCACGCCTGCTAGTACCGCCCAGCGTATATGCTGTGTCAGTAAGCCGCGCGCAGCCGCCACAAACGCCAGTGCGGCGAATAAGATGCAGCCTGTGTCGGTCAGTGTGAATACATTGATGAGACTAAGTGGGCTGAGCGTAAATAGCAGCGCCAACCAGCGCGCCTTAATGGCATCGACAGGTCGAAACAGCGCATAGAGTGCAGCCGCGATAATAAGCTCAGTGACTAGGCCCGGTACGCGCAGCCAGAGATGGTGATCACTGACCAGCAGCTGTAGCGCCATCATCCAGCCGGCCATGGGCGGATGATCGTAATAACCGAAGTCGAGATGCTTGCCCCAAAGCACGAAATAAGCTTCGTCGCCAGTCATTGGTAAGCCATAGGCAATGGCGACTTTGATCAGCACCACAGGCAGCAAAATCCATAGCCAATGCGCTTCAAGCCAGCGAGCCATCAGGCCTGGCTTCAGTGTTTGAGTCATCTCGAAGTACCTATTATTTCAAGCCTTGGCCGTCACCGGCCTGAGTGGCTAACTGTGTGTCTAAACTCTCAGCCCGTGCCGGCATGGTCGGCAAACGCATCACTGCAAATAGCCCCAACAGCACAGCAAACCACAGCGTTGCTAGGCGAATGATCACCGTCGCTGCCACCGCTTCAGGCAAGCTCAAACCTTGCAGCACGAGCAAGCCTGTCATGGTGGCTTCAGTGCCACCTAGCCCGCCGGGCATAAAGCTCAGTGCGCCGACTATCATGGCAAAACCATAAATAAACAGACCAATTTCCAGCGGCATATCTGGCATCAATGTGCGCAGCACCAACCATGCGCCCACGCCCTCCGCCAACCATGCCAGCACGCTTAAGCCCTGCACTTGCCACAGCAGGCGTCCACGCCATAGCGCGCGGCTACTGGCCGCAACATTCGCTAGCCAATGCACGCCTTTGCGCTCACCTGCCACATGGCGCAATAGACGCTCAGGCCAAGTCGTGCGCAATACTAAAAGCCCGACTAACAAGGCCACGACCAATATGGCGTAATACATTTCGCCTTGATGTAACTGCGACAAACCGGCGGCAGTGATGATCAAGACAGCGATTAAATCGGCGACGCGTTCGCTAAAAAACATCGCAGCGGCATGGTGAAATGTGACGCCATAAGGCTTTAAAAATAGACCACGAATAAGCTCACCGGCCTTGCCTGGCGTGGTGGTGAGAGCAAAGCCGGCAATATAAATGCGTAGGTTGTCGGCATGAGAAATTGCATGGCCATTACTGACGATATAGAGACGCCAGCGCTCAGCGCGCAGCCAGTAATTTGCCAGCGATAACAGCAGCGCCAAGCCCAGCGCTTGCCAGCCGATATGGCCCATGGCGGCTAATACTTCACGCCAGCCCGACCATAAAGCAAAGACTAAATAGCCGGCAGCGCCAGCGCCCACTGAGATCATAAGCAGGCGAAGTTGGCGCGGGCTCAAACTCATCTGGCCACCAACACTAAGGTCATCAGCAACCAGCTCAGGCCGGCAGCGACAATATGTGGATCGCGGATTAGGTCGCGCGAGGGGTCGCCACCGCCAGTCTCACGATGCAGCAAGTAGAGATAGCGAAAGCAGGCATAAATCACGAATGGCACGGTGTAAATGAGCTGATCGGTATTGTGAATACGGCGCACATCGACATCCATGGTGTAGAGGCTGTAGCTGAAAATCATGCCCATGCAAGTAATGCTGATGAGCTGATCAAGCAGTGTCGCTGAGTAATGCTCAAGTACTTTGCGGTGGCCACCCGCGCCCTCATCTAGCGCAATCATTTCAGCGCGACGCTTGATGAAGCCTAAAAATAACGTAGTCCAGAGGCCGCAAAACAATAGCCAATTGGAAGGCGGAATATCGACGCCGTCGGTGCCGGCCAAAATGCGCAACATAAAACCGGCCGAGATGCAGAAAATATCCAGCAGCACCACGCGCTTTAGGCGCCAGGTATAGGCCATATTCAGCACTAAATAGGCAGCAATATAGCCAGCCACAGGCGGGTTAGCCGACCAAGCAATGCTTAGCGACACCACACCTAAGACAGCCGCCAGAAGCAAGGCTTGGCGAGCAGTGACAGCGCCAGATGCTATCGGGCGATTACGCTTAGTGGGGTGCAGGCGATCATTTTCGGCATCGGATAAATCATTGAAAACATAGACGCAGCTAGAGGCTAAACAGAAGGCGATAAAGGCCAGTAAAACCGCTTGGACTTGCTCGGGGACATCCCAGCCATGGCCGAAAACCAAGCCGGTAAGCACGAAGCCGTTTTTCACCCATTGGTGCGGGCGCATGAGTTTAATCAAGGTCATTGGGTGCTGCTCCACACTGTCTTGCTAGCGCTTTTTAATTATTGATTGGTGAGTTGCGTTAGTGCCAAGGCCGATAAAACGGTTGTTCAGCCATGGCCAACATTTCCGTATCGCCACTGCTATCGCCATAAGCTGCGAAAATATGGTCGACGCCGAAGTGCGCTTTTAGGCGCACAGCCTTTTGTGGACCATAGCAGTTTGGTGTCGACATGACGCCCGTTAAGCGCCCTTGTCCATCACATGCTAGCTCAGTCGCAATGACATGCTCAAACTCGTGTAGCTCAGCCCATGGCCGCAAGTACAGCGCTAATGTAGCACTCACTAACACGCAGTGATGGCCTTGCTTTTGATGGTGGCGCAGGCGCGCCATCGCCTCAGGCCGCAACGACTTAGGAATACCTTTGCTGGCAAAATCACGCGACAGTTGTTCAAGCTTTTCGCGCGATTGGCCGCGCAAGAAAGTACTAATCACCCTCGCCTTCGCACGATCATTGCTCATCAGGCGAGCGACATAGGCCGCCAGCACTGGCACGCAGCGTAGAAAGCACCAAGCGAAACGCCACCATGGCGTGACAAACCAGAGAAAGTGAAAAAATGACTCGCCACGCGTGAGCGTGCCATCGAAATCAAAGGCCACAATGGTCGGCTGCTTAACGATAACCGTCATGATCAGAGCTTCAGGCGCTTAAAGACGAACTCAGGTACATGCTGAATGATGAGCATGATGAGTCGCCAAAATGAGGGTAGGTACACGGTGCTTTTGCCTGCTGCTTGCGCTTGCACAATTTGCTCACCCAACTGCATAGGATCAGCAACCAAGAATAGGCCGGGCAAGCCCCAAGTCATGCGCGTATCGACAAAACCAGGCTTCACAGTAAGCACGGGCACACCAGAGGCAAATAAGCGATTACGCAGACCGGCGAGATAAATACTGAAGCCACCTTTAGCTGCGCCGTAGAGGTAATTGCTTTGCCGGCCGCGATCGCCAGCGACCGAACTAATGCCAACAATGAAGCCATTTTTACGCGTTTCAAAAGCATCGGCAGCGGCGTTGAGCAGCGCTACTGGGCCGGTGAAATTACGCGCAATAACCTGCAGAGCTGGTGTATCACGGCGCATGGCATCGTTGTCTTCCGGCATCCAGCCCGCCGCCATTAGCACGCCGTCGATGTCACCATGTGCGGCCTCAATATCGCTCCAGCGCGTGGAGAGATGTTTGGCGTTATCGAGATCGAGCTCAGCGACTTGCACATTGCTGGCGAAGCGCAAACGAATATCGCTCGCGATGCGTTCAAGCTCCGTAAGGTCACGGCCAGCGAGCACGAGGCGTTGGCCTTGCTTAGCCCAGGCGTAGGCACAACCACGAGCCATCGCAGAGGTAGCGCCGACGATTAAAATTTGCGTCATGGTGCCATCTCCAAACGTTGACCCAAGGCCGAGACAAACAAGCCATCGGGGTCGAGTTCGCGGCGAATTGCTTGCCACTCTGCTAATTGTGGATACATCGCCGACATCATGCTGGCGTTGAGGCGCGCATCTTTGGCTAAATAAACGCGGCCGGCGTGAGCCACCACGATGGCATCAAGGCGATCAAGTAGCGCCAAAGTTCCGGCTCTTAATGGCAAGTCTAGCGCCAATGTCATGCCCGCTTGTGGGAATGACAAAAGGCCAGCGCCAGCTTCGCCAAAGCGCTTGAGCACGGCTAAAAAGCTGGCATTGCCTGAGCTTGAAACGGCCTTTAAAACATCGCCGATGCAGGCTTCAGCTGCTGCTTCAGCAACGACAAATTGGTATTGCACAAAGCCTGGCTTGCCGTAGAGGCGATGCCATTGCTTGATGCCATCGAGTGGATAGAAAAATGGTTCGAAATCGCAGCGGAACGGTTTAGTTTTGCGGCCTTCCCAGCGGTAGTAGAGGGCATTAAACGCGCCCACGCTGTAGCGATTTAATGCTGCGCTGGGCACATTGATGGGCAGGCTGAGCTTGGCATCTCGTGGGCCATGCGCATGTGCGCCATCGGCGTGTTGCCCGCGCATAAATACTGAACGACCGAGCTTAGCCCCAGAGGCTAGACAATCTATCCACGACACGGTGTATTCGTCGTCATGCTCAGTCGAACTCATCAACGCTAATGATTCGCGCAGGTTTGCCGCCGGCACATGCTGCACCAGCATATTGCTCGATGGGATGCGCTTGAGCTGCAATTCGACTTCGCCAATGAGACCAGTCATGCCCATGCCGCCTAGTGTGGCTTGATACGCGGGCACATTTTGGCTGGATGAACAGGTCATCGCACCTGCTGCTGTGAACAACTCAAATGAGCGCACAAAGCGGCCAAAGCTGCCGACGTGGTGATGATTTTTGCCGTGCACATCGGCAGCGATAGCACCGCCTAAGGTGATATAGCGCGTGCCCGGCGTGACTGGCAAAAACCAGCCTTTAGCCATGACAGCTCTCAAAATGGTATCGAGAGTGGCACCCGCTTCGGCACGCAAAACGCCGGTATCGGCGTCGAAGCTGAGAAGTCGGTCAAGGCGTTCGGTGAGCACCGTAGTGCCGTTCGCGCTAATCGCGGCATCGCCATAGGCACGACCCATGCCGCGCGCTAGAGATGCTTGCTGAGCCCATGCCGCAAGTTCGCGGTATTGCTCGGGGCGTGCCAAGGTGGCATCGACCTGTGGATAGCGACCCCAGCCGCTTAATTCTGCTGACTTCGTACGCATTAAGAGCGCTTCTTAAATGGTAAGCCGGGGCCACCTAGACCAGGCAAACCACCGCCGGGGAAGCCGGGTGGCAAGGCGCCTTTCGCACCGCCAGCACCACCGCCCATACCAGGCATATCGTCCATCATGCCCGGCGGTAATTTGCCCTGCATGCCCTTGAGCATCTTCATCATGCCGCTGGGGTTAGAGAATTTTTTCATCATCTTTGCCATCTGCGTGTGCTGCTTGAGCACACGATTAACTTCTTGGATGGTCGTCCCCGAACCATTGGCAATACGGCGTTTGCGCGAGCCATTAATAACATCAGGCTTACGACGCTCACCGGCAGTCATCGACTGAATAATCGCTTCCATTTGCTTCATCTGTTTCTCGGGTGCACCACCGGCCATCGCCTGCTGAACAGCTGCGGCATTCATGCCCGGCAATTTGTCGATTAAGCCACCCATACCGCCAAGATTACGCATTTGCTGGAACTGCTCGAGCATGTCCTGCAAGTCAAAACCTTTACCCTTTTGCAGCTTTAGCGCGAGCTTCTCGGCTTTTTCTTTATCAATCTTGCGCTCGACTTCCTCGACCAGCGAGAGCACATCGCCCATACCCAAAATACGCTGGGCAACACGATCTGGATGGAATAGCTCAAGCGCATCAGTTTTCTCGCCCATGCCCATAAAGCGAATCGGCTTGCCAGTAATGGCGCGCACCGACAGCGCGGCACCGCCACGAGCATCGCCATCGGCCTTGGCCAGCACCACGCCGGTCAATGGCAGAGCGTCGTTAAAGGCTTTCGCGGTGTTGGCGGCATCTTGGCCGGTCATCGCATCGACAACAAACAGCGTCTCGATCGGATTGATGGCAGCGTGCAGGCGGCGAATTTCCGCCATCATGGCTTCATCGATGGCTAAGCGGCCGGCGGTATCGACCAATAGCACATCAGCAAATTGGCGCTTAGCGGCCTCAATAGCGCCTTGAGCGATCGCCACCGGGTCTTGATTAATATTGGACGGATGAAACAGCACGTCGACATCACGCGCGAGCGTTTCTAGCTGAGCGATAGCGGCTGGGCGATAAATATCGGCCGAAACCACCATCACGGTTTTTTTCTGCTGCTTTAAATAGCGTGCAAGCTTAGCCACCGTGGTGGTTTTACCAGCACCCTGCAAGCCAGCCATAAGAATGATCGCTGGTGGCGCGCAATTTAAGTTAAGGCCCGTGTTGGCCTCGCCCAGCGTTGACACTAACTCTTCGTGAACAATTTTAACGAAGGCTTGGCCAGGCTGAAGTTGAGTCAAAATTTCTTGGCCGAGCGCCGAAGCTTTAATGCGCTCAACGAAATCTTTTACCACTGGCAGCGCAACGTCGGCCTCCAGCAGCGCCATGCGGACTTCGCGCAGGGTGTCTTTAATATTGTCTTCGTTTAAGCGAGCACTACCGCTGATGGCGCGCAGGCTCTGACTCAGGCGGTCGGTAAGGTTGTCAAACATGGTCTATCCTGTGGCATCGGTTTCGCTAATGCCGGCGATTATAGGCTGCTCGCGCGGCTGGCGCACGGACTCTGGCTTATGCCACACTCCATTCATCGTTTGTTTGGTCGCCGTTAGTCATGGATGCCCTACCCGCACTGCTTGCCCTCGTGGCCATTGTTTTATATCTCACTGCCGCTGGCCGTGTCGCCCGCGCGGTTGCGCAACGCCGCGTGCCCGCCCGTGGGCCGCTATTAGCCATCATCAGCACCGCGCTGGTGCTGCATGTAGTGGTCATGCACGAAGCCATTATTATTCCCAATGGCCTGCGCTTTGGCCTCTTCAATATCGCGATGATGCATGGTTGGTTGCTCGCGCTTTTAGCCCTGCTAGTTAACGTCTACCGCCCAGTACAAGGCATTTACCTAGTGGCCATGCCGCTAGCCGCCTTCGAACTCAGCTTAGGCGTAGTCGGTCATGACCCACAAAGCATGGCCTTAGCACTAACACCAGCCATCGAAGGCCATATTTTACTGTCGCTACTAGCCTATAGCCTGCTCAGCATCGCCGCCCTGCAAGCGCTTTTGCTGCACTGGCAAGATCGCGCGTTACGCCGCCACAAGCGCGGCTTATTAATGGCTTTGCCCGCCTTACAAACCATGGAGAGTATGCTCTTTGAGCTTATCGCCGCCGGCTTTGTACTGCTTTGCTTAGCCATCGGCACTGGCTTTTTTGTCCTCGATGACCTGTTCGCGCAACACGTCGTGCACAAAACCGTATTCACCTTAATGGCCTGGGTCGTGTTCGCCTGCTTGCTGGCTGGACGCTATTGGCGCGGCTGGCGCGGACGCACCGCGGTGCGCTTTACTCTCATCGGCTTTGGCTTATTGCTGGTTGGTTTTGTGGGCAGCAAATTTGTCCTCGAACTGCTGCTCATGCCCGCGGCTAGCTAAATCATGATTTTGTGGCAAGCCTTAGCCTTGTTCAGCGTGTTGATGATCTTGCTGGTCATTGTCGGCTGGCGTAGCCATAAACACTGGCTATCTTGGCTGGCGAAATACATCGGCAAACGGCCATCCGCACGTTTAGGACTGAGTCGATTGGTCGGGCGCCTACTGCTGCCACCACTGCATCAGCGCCTACTTCAAGGCCTGCTGGACCTTGACCGTAGCACGGTCAATGACATCATGATTCCGCGCCAAGCCGTCACCGGCATCGATCTCGACGCCAGCGATGAAGATATTTTGCAAGTTTTGAAGCAGACCGTGCACACGCGTTTACCGGTTTTTCATGGCGACTTAAATAACACCGTAGGCATTTTGCATGTGCGCAACACCACACGCTTCTTAGGCCAGCAAGGGTTTAATAAAGCCGCACTCATGCAGTCCGTGCGCAGCGCCTACTTTCTGCCCGAACGCACCCCATTGCCAGCTCAGCTTCTCGAGTTCCAGAAGCTTCGGCGACGCTTAGGCATCGTCGTCGATGAGTATGGGGATGTGCAGGGGCTCGTCACGCTTGAGGCGATATTAGAAGAGCTCGTTGGCGAGTTCACGACCACCACAGCCGATCGCCATACAGAAATGCATGCAACCAGTGACGGTGCACGCTTAATCGATGGCGCCGCGAGCTTGCGGGCAATTAATCGCACCTTGGGCTGGTCATTGCCCGTGGAGGGACCGCGTACGCTTAACGGCCTCTTGCTTGATCGCCTAGAGGCTATTCCCGATGCGCCTGTGTGCTTGCGTATTGCGGATTACTTTATTGAAGTGCACGAATTGCGCGGCCATTTGATTCGCCGCGCAAGCATTTGGCAGGCTGCGAGCTAAGCCCGGCCTACCGCCACACTCATGCTCTGCAATTTTAGCGTCACAACATCACATTAATTTTTGCAATGACAGCGCGCGCCTTCGCACGCGCAGCCTCAACACTATCATCTTGCGCTAATGCCACGCCCAATCGACGCTGCCCCACTACTTCCGGTTTAGCAAATAATCGGAAGTCTGTATCAGGTTCAGCCAACGCTTCGGCGATACCATCAAAGCGCATTTGCCGCGAATTGCCATTAACCAACAAAACGCAGGAGGCCGTTGGCCTAGGCTGGCGAATGATAGGAATCGGTAAGCCTAAAATTGCCCGCGCATGCAGGCTGAACTCCGATAGGTTTTGCGACATCAGCGTGACCAAGCCTGTGTCGTGTGGCCGTGGCGAAACTTCGCTAAACCATACATCGTCGCCCTTGACGAAAAACTCCATGCCAAACACGCCCCAGCCGCCAAGATCATTCGCAACTGCTTCAGCAATGCGCTCAGCCTCGGCCAACGCTTTTGCCGACATCGCTTGCGGCTGCCACGACTCGCGATAATCACCTGACTCTTGCAAATGCCCAATGGGCGCACAAAACGAGGTGCCGCCAGCATGGCGCACGGTGAGCAAAGTGATCTCATAATCGAAGTCGATAAAGCCTTCAACGATGACGCGCCCGGCACCG
>JAGPVX010000015.1 GCA_018066805.1 Paraperlucidibaca sp.
GTTTGCTCACCTACACGCTGAATTTCTGATTGCAGCTGAACGAACTCAGCATTCAACGCATCTCGGTCAACTTGTGAGTTAGTACCGTTAGATGACTGCACAGCCAATTCACGCATACGCTGTAAGTTGTTGCCAACTTCACTCAACGCGCCTTCAGCAGTTTGAGCTAGCGAAATGCCATCGTTGGCGTTACGCACAGCAACGTTCAAACCACGGATTTGCGAAGTCATACGCTCGGAGATGGCCAGGCCAGCTGAGTCATCTTTAGCGCTATTGATACGCATACCGGTGGATAATTTCTGCAGCGATTCAGACATTTTGGATTGTGAAGTGCTCAGGTTACGTTGAGCGTTCAGGGATGCCACGTTGGTGTTAATGGACAAGGCCATGATGATTCTCCGTTTTACCGTTGGTAACTAAGCGACCTCTGCCTAAATGGCTTTGTATCGCGGACACACTAGATATCGAACTGTTTGCTGGAGACTTGAGGGCTTTTTACACTTCCACCACAAATGCCAGCATAGACTTACAAATAGTTGAAAAGTGACAGCCCTTGAACTTGCACATAAGCTTTCTGTGCAGCCTGTAAGCCACTGAGTTGCAAAGATAATTTGCTATAGGCTTCGGCAATATCTATATCTTCGTTATCAGACTTCAGAGCTGTGAGCTGCAAGCTGCTACTGGCGTTAGTTTCAGTTTGCTGCTCGATTTGATTCAGTCGCACACCTATTCCAGTGCGGACATCACTCAAATGACCAAGGCCACGATCTAAGACTACTAAAGCTTTAGATAGCACGCCGTTCAAGCCATCCACTGTGGTGGTGCTATCGCTCAAGTCATATGGGGCTGTGGGGTCAGCAGGCACAACAGGTGGTAAAACCGGTTCTTGACCTCCAGTACGCGGAGTCTCCAAAGCGGCAGCAATCTGACTCAGCGCCTTGAATAAATCGATATTGCCGGCGGCAGGGTCTGTGGCACTAGCCGGTACCTGCTGAAAAACAGCCGCGCCGGTGTCACCATCGGCAACTTGGCGGCCTGGACCAATCGTGACTAAACGCTGGCCAGCATGAGTATTGGTTTGCACTTGCTGCGTGGCTGCATCAAAGCTATAAGGCACTTTATCGTCTTGATAACCACCGAATAGGTAGTGGCCATTACCATCTTGGCTATTGGCCAGTTGCATCAAAGACTTTACTTGCTCGCGAATTTCAGCGGCCGTGGCGGCACGACTTTCGTTGCTTTGCGTGCCGTTATTGGCAGCAACAACTAACTCTCGTACACGCTGCAATATGTCTACGCTGCTAGTCACCGCGTTTTCTTCTTCACGCAAACGGCCATCGACCAATACCGCCTGTTTGTCGAATTGCGCTAAGCGATCGAGGCTACGCTGCATAGTCAGACTTTGCTGAGCAGCGATTGGGTCTTCCGACGCCGTTTGAAAACGCTTGCCCGTAGAAACCTGCTGCTGAGTTTTTGTAAGCTCTAGCTGCTGATTCATCATGCCGCTAATGGACTGACGGTAAATTTGCTGAGTTGAAATACGCATCTTAAGCCTCCACGCTCACGCCTTAGCGAAAGGCATTAATCATGGTTTGAAATAGTGAGTTAGCTACGCTGGCGACTTGTGCTGATGCTTGGTAGGCCTGTTGAAAACGCAGCAAGTTGGCGGCCTCCTCATCTAAGTTGACGCCACTGACTTCATCACGCCTTGCCGTAGCTTGTGCTAGCAGTGTTCCTTGCGACGCAGCACCAACTTGAGCACTACGAGTAGTAGCAGCCACCTTACCCAGCATGGCCTGCACTCCATCGCTGAGTGTTGCACTGCCATTAGTGAGTATTTTTCTACTTTCTAAACCAGCCATGGCAAGCATATTGCGGTTGTCACCTGGGCCTGCGCTGGCGTCATTGCCGGCAGCAGCAATTTTTGCCGGATCAGTAATGGCGACAGCAACAGATCTCGCTGACAGACCAGTTGGTGTAATAAGGAACTCATCATTCGTAGCAGTATTGCCACTCACCACCATAGAGAAGCCTTGCGCACTCAGTGGATTAGCGGCGCTACCATCACCCGTCAAACTAATGACTTGGTTATTGACGTCGTTGCGAAGTTGCCAGCCGGTGTCAGTTTGGCGCAAGACATAGGCATCGCCTGTTAAAGCAAAAGAGTCCGACACGGTGATTGCTAGCGTGGCATTACCCGTGTTGTTACGTGATACCTGCGGCTCAATAGCGGCAATACTGAAAAAGTCACCACCAACATCACCACGTAAGTCAGTGCCTTGGGCATGCTGCTCATTAAAAGCAGACGCCATTTGATTGGCGAGTAAGCCAAGCTGATTGCGTGCCGGCGTCAGAACATCGTCACGAAAGGCCATGGCGCCACCGAGCGAACCACCCTCTATGGAGCCACTGATCTCACCTTGACCAGCGAAACTGATTTCTGCTCGTGTAGGGTCAAAGCGATTAGTAGTAACTTGCAGTGTATTTGGCTTTGAGCCGAGCACTAAGGGTTGGCCATTGCCAACAAAGACACTCATCGAGCCGTCTTTTTGCTCCAATGTGCTCACACGCACGATTTGATTAAGCTCTAGCAGTGCAGCGTCACGCTGATCGAGTAAGTCATTGGGTTGGCCACCCTGTCCTACCGTGCGGCTAATGGTCATATTTAAGTCAGCGATGCGTTTGCTGAGACCATTCACTTCATTGACCGATGCCGAAATACGATTGTTGATTTCTTCATTGATGCCGGCAAATTCGTTATCTATGCCTTGGAACCTAGCGGCTAAGGTTGAACCATTCGCCAGTAGTTCACGGCGCGCCGCTAGTGATGATGGATCGGTACTAGCCGCTTGAATACTGTCATAAAACTTCGATAGCGCTGGCGACAAACCTTGCTCGCTATTGGAGAGTAAATTGTCCATACGGCTCGATAACGCATGCAGTGTTTGCTGCTGGTTATAGCTGGCCGTTGTAGAGCGCTGCTGCGTCACTGCATATTGATCATAGGCGCGCTGCACACTAGAGAGCTGTACGCCTGAGCCTAATGTGAGTGAGCCGAGCTGCTCTGGCGTGCGCGACGACAGCGACACCGTTTGCCGGCTATAGCCATCCGTATTCGCGTTAGCAATATTGTGGCTGGTGGTAGACAAGGCGCGTTGATAGGCTGTTAAGCCTGATAGCGCACTACCTAGCATGTCGGTCATGATTCATCCCTTGGAGCCTTTACGGCTGCCGCTGCTTGCGCGGACTGGCTATGGAGGCGGCCTTGTAAGGCGCTGCCCTCTGGTGCCAGCTGCTTCGCAATAGAATCTGCAAGACCTATGCCACCCTGTTGCGAAAGACTTAAGGCGAGCTGGTTATCGAACATGCCCTGATAGGTTTTCATGCTTTCGTTATCGAATAGGCCACCTTCGCCCACGGTTTCGCGCATGCTTTTCAACATCATTTGTAAAAACACAGATTCAAACTGGCGCGCCACCGGCATGATGGCGTCTTGTGGTGACTCGGCCGCTTCTTTTTTCAGAGCGGCAAGATCGCTGTAACCGTGGTAGTTGCTAACTGGTCCCGTCATGACGTATCTCCGGCTCGTTGCCTGCCGTTAGATAACAATGAGCTCAGCGCGCAAGGCACCGGCTTGGCTCAAAGCTTCTAAAATCGCCACTAAATCAGCGGGCGAAGCACCAACAGCATTGATCGACTTAACGATGTCATCGAGTGTGACGCCAAGGTCTAAGGCGAACATGCGTGGCTTGTTTTGATCAACGGCAATGCCGGAGTTCGGCGTTACCACTGTCTGGCCTTGCGAGAATGGCGCAGGCTGGCTGACTTGCGGCTTCTCATTAATCGTTACCGTTAAGGAGCCATGAGTCACTGCTGCTGGTAAGGCACGAACATTGCCACCAATGACAATGGTGCCAGTGCGGGAGTTAATCACCACGCGAGCCGATGGTGCGCCCGGCGTGACTTCAAGATTTTCTAACAGGGAAATAAAGCTAACCTGCTGATTGGTTTCCATCGGCCCCACAATCTGCACGCTAACCGAATCCAACGCGCGCGCGGTATCGGCACCAAACTGACCATTGATAGTTTCGGCAACATGTTTGGCGGTGGTGAAATCTGGGCTGCGTAAGTTGAGCTGGATGATGCCGTTGTTGGCCAAGCTGCTAGGCGCAGCGCGCTCTACCGTAGCGCCATTGGGAATACGGCCTACGCTAGGCACGTTAATGGTGACTTTTGAGCCATCGGCACCAGATACGCCTAGGCCGCCGACCAATAAACTGCCTTGCGCCATGGCATAGACTTGGTTATCGGCACCAAGCATTGGCGTCATTAATAAGCTACCGCCACGCAAGCTGCCGGCATTACCTATCGATGACACCGTAATATCTAAAGTTTGGCCAGGCTTGGAAAATGCCGGCAAGCTGGCGTGCACCGTCACAGCCGCTACGTTTTTCAGCTGTGGATTCACATTATCTGGCACCTGAATACCGAAACGGCTGAGCATATTGCGAATGCTTTGCACGGTGAACGGCGTTTGGCTGGTTTGATCGCCAGTGCCATTAAGACCAACAACTAAGCCATAACCCACGAGCTGGTTTTCACGCACGCCAGCAACCGATGCCAAATCTTTGACACGATCGGCCTGCGCTACTAGCGGCAGTGTCAGTAATGTGGCGATAAAAGCGGCTTTTAGCAGGTTCATGGCAAATTCCTCACAGGGGTGACAGTACTGATTGGAATAATCGTGCCAACCAGCCCATCGAGTTCGCATCATCGATCACGCCGGTACCGCTATAAGTAATGCGGGCATCGGCAAGTTTGTAGGAAGGCACTGAGTTATCTGGCGCTAAATCGACTGGGCGAATGGTGCCGGAGACGCGAATAAACTCTTGGCCTTGGTTCAGCGTTAGCCATTTTTCGCCACGAACACGTAGGTTGCCATTGGCCAATACTTCGTTGACGGTGACGGTGATATTGCCGCTGAGGCGATTGCTTTGGCTGCTTTTACCTTTGCCTTCAAACGCCGACTTAGCACTCAAGTCAGCTGAGAAAATTTGACGGCCATTGATGGTGACAGGCCCACCGAGCACGCTCGGCGGCAGCATCTCAACATTGGTGCTGCGATCGGTATCTGTACTGGCTTGCTTACTCGCCTCAGTACGCTCAACCAGAGCAATAGTCAGTGTGTCGCCGACTTGGCGAGCACGATGATCAAGGAATAGATTTAAGTTGTGGTTGGCTTGGAAAATCGCACCGGCAGTTGCCGCAGTGGGCTGTGCCGGCGTTGGGTTTGCTGGCGCCCATTCGGTTTCGCCGGGCTTGGCCAAAAAGTTTTGGCTACAGCCCGTGCTGGCAACGGCCATTAGCAACGCGCTTACAGCGATTAAGATTTTCACAAGCACACTCCTACGCCAACTTAGACGTTATTGTTCAGGTACTGCATCATCTGATCGCTGGCAGAAATGGCTTTTGAGTTCATTTCATAGCCGCGCTGGGTTTCGATCATATTCACCAGCTCTTCGACGACATTGACGTTAGAGCCCTCAAGTGCGCCCTGCTCTAGCGTGCCTAAGCCACTGAGGCCGGCCGTGCCGGTTTGTGGTGAGCCGCTGGCGGCGGATTCGACATAGAGGTTTTCGCCACGAGGTTGTAGGCCAGATGGGTTAATAAAATCTGTCAGCTGCAAAGTACCTAATTGCTGTGGCGTGGTTTCGCCAGCCACTAGAGCCGAAACGGTGCCATCACTACCGATAGTCACTGACTGCGCGCTATTAGGCACGGTGATGCCTGAGCCGATGATATTGCCCGACGCTGTCACCAGCTGGCTTTGCTCATTGAGTTTGAATGAGCCATCGCGGGTATAGCCAACCGAGCCATCAGGCAGCTGCACCTGGAAAAAGCCGCGGCCACTAATGGCAACGTCGAGCTGATTACTGGTTTGGTTAATACCACCTTGCGAATGCAGCTTTTCCGTAGCCACAACACGCACACCGGTACCAACATGCATGCCGGTTGGCGCTCGTGTTTGCTGCGAAGTCTGACCACCCACTTGGCGAATGTTTTGATAGAGCAAGTCTTCAAACACCGCACGGTCTTTTTTGAAGCCGGTGGTATTGGCGTTGGCCAAGTTGTTACTGACCACCTGCATACGAGTTTGTTGTGCATCTAGGCCAGTTTTGGCCACCCATAATGAACCATTCATCGTCGTCTCCTGAGGCGCTTAGGCCTATTCCATGCGGATCATGCGGGTACCGCTATCGGACATATCCTTGGCGGTTTGCATCATGCGCACTTGCATTTCGTATTGGCGCGATAGGTCAATCATCGCCACCAAGGATTCCACAGCACTTACGTTGGATGACTCCAAGTTGCCCGACTGCAAGCGCGAGGCTGTGGTCGGTTCACCTGGAGCGCCGTTTTTCTGGCGCATCAGGCCATCGTCACTTTTCATCACTTGCGACTCATCAAGCGTTACTAACTTGATGCGCCCCAGAGTGACCGTTGTTTCAGGCCCTGAGCCCAATGGCACAATGGAAATCGTGCCATCGTTGGCTAGGCTTAAGCTCTGGTATGGCGGCAGCGTAATCGGGCCACCATCACCCATAATCGGCTGCCCAGCGCCATTGGTCAGTAGACCTTCAGCGCTGATTTGCAAGTCGCCGCGGCGGCTATAACCTTCTTCACCGCTAGCGCCCTGCACTGCCAACCAGCCATCACCATTAATAGCGACGTCTAGCTCTCTACCTGTAGCAACCATCGTGCCATGTGCCATAGAACTAGCTCTATCAGCGCCCATGCTGTTGACGCGGGAGTTGAACTGGCCACCACCTTCGATTTCTTTGCTAAGCAGAGTCTGAAAGTCGCCACGAAAACCGGGCGTATTGGCGTTAGCCAAATTATTGACAGTTACGGTCTGCGCCATTTGCGTGTGTTTCGCGCCGGTCATCCCGATATAAAGCATTCTGTCCATGTCAGACCCCTAGCATTTCAGCTACTTAGCGCATATTTATAATGGTTTGCGTAACTTGATCAGAGGTCGAAATCATCTGTGCGTTGGCTTGGAAGTTACGTTGCGCGGTGATCATTTCCACTAGCTGAGCAGTTAGATCGACGTTGGAGCTTTCCAGTGCGCCAGCCTGCAGCAAACCGAAGTTTGAGGTGCCGGCCTCACCCAAGCGTGGACCGCCTGATGTATAAGTTTCAGCCCATGAGGTATTGCCTAGTTGCTGCAAGCCATTGGGATTGTTGAAGATAGCCACGGCTATTTTACCGAGCTGTTGCAGCTGACCATTGGTGAAACGAGCCGATACGACACCTTTAGGGTCAACATCGATGCCGGTCATACGACCAGTGGTATAGCCATCGTTGAACAGGTTATTGACGCCGAACTCATTGCCGTACTGCGTGGTAGCGCCGAAGTTTAAGGACAGCGTCATGTCTCTACCGCCAGTGCCTGTGGAAACGGCACCATAAGAAACAGTTGTTGTCGTAGCACCAGGAGGACCACTGGGTATGAGCTTACCGTCCTGATTAAACACTAGCTGGTCAGTTGAAGCTGCCTCTGTACCATCAATGAATAAGTGCTGATCCCAGGCAGTGGTATTAGGAGTAGGCGAGGATGCATTGCGAACAAAGTAGAGCGTTGCTTGGTGAGGCGTGCCCAAAGAGTCATAAACAGTCATTGATGTTGCATGGTTGTACGAGTCAGGGTTTGCCACATCAAAGGCAACGATTGGTGGACTGGTATTCGATGGTAAGTTAACGCCAATATCGCCTTTGGTACTTTCTTTCGGTGGACTCTCAGTCGTTTGTAGTTTTAGATCAGACAATGAGCCCGTAGCAAAACCACCACCATCAGTTACTGGGAAAACTTGTAATTTCTGCAAGTCGTCATTGACCACATTACCTTCACGGTCGACGCTAAATGCGCCCGCGCGTGAATACACCAAACCTTCACGGCCAGACATCACGAAGAAACCTTCACCACTGATGGCCATGTCGAGGTTGTTGTTGGTGAAGTCGATATTACCTTGTGAAAACTGCTGGGAAATGCTTGCAGTTCGTACACCTGCACCACTAGTAGTAGCCGAAATATCATTACTTGAGGTGGCAAAAACATCGGAAAATAATGCTCGCGAGGATTTAAAGCCTGCAGTATTCACGTTAGCAATATTATTCGCAGTGACATCAAGTTGGGTTGATGCGGCGTTGAGGCCGCTAAGTGCAATTCGAAAGCTCATGAGATAACTCCAGGGTCTTTGGTGTCGGCTTAGCCGACGGCTTTAACATCGGAAAGTTTGACGCTGCCCATAGGGCCTAAATCGAGCTGCGTGCCGCCACCAGCTGGCAGGCTGACGCTTTGCACAGTGGCTTGCACTGCTGGCGCCAAGGCTTCGCTTGTACTGCCGCGCGTGGCCGTGACTTGAATGGTGTAGTTGCCATTGGGGGCAGCGACGTTGTCGTTATTCTTGCCATCCCATTGGAAGTTGACGCTGCCGGCGGCTTGTGGGCCGAGGTTTATCTGACGCACTAGCGCGCCTTTATCCGTCAAAATATCGACACGAACGTTTTGTGATGAAGCTTCTAAATCAACCTGACCATTGATTGGCGTACCTTGGTTTAAGCCCACGGTATCGCCAGGCACGAGTACGGTTTTACCGATCAAGCCCGAGGCATTAAGCCACTGTGTTGAGGACATGGAGTTTGCTAGCTCGCTAATCGAAGTCTTCATGTCGTTAATGCCGGCAACGCTGGAAAGCTGCGCCATCTGCGCTAAAAACGCCGTGTTGTCTGTGGGTTTTAGCGGATCTTGGCTTTGCATCTGCGCCAGCATCAGCTTCATAAAATCGGTTTGATCAAGATCGCTCAAGGTTTTACGGCTATCGCCAACGGCCGTAACGCCGCTAGCAGTGCTGCCTTTATTGACCAAGCTATTTACTTGACTGAAGTCCATGACTTACTCCGTGCTTATTGTTGACCGAGCTGCAAGGTGCGCAGCATCAGGGTTTTGGCGGTGGCAAAAATCTCGGCATTGCTTTGGTAAGCACGCGAGGCAGAAATCATATTGGCCATCTCTTCGACGGCATTAACGTTGCTGCCGAAGATGTAGCCGTCTTTGTCGGCCATGGGGTGGCCGGGTAAATAGCGTTTGGGCACTTCAGCCTGACTGGTCTCAATGCCATCGACTTGAACGCCAACTTGAGTGGCGTTATTGATGCCGGCACTGGCGTTGGCCATCATCGCGGCGAACACGGGCTGGCGGGCGCGATACGCACCTTCGGCCGTGGTACTAACGGTGTCGACGTTGGCCATATTGCTGGCGGTGGTGTTGAGCCGCAGCATTTGCGCATTCATGCCTGAACTGGCGATATCAAAAATGCTCATGATTAACGACCTCCGGTGATGGCGGTTTTCATTGATGAAAATTTGCCGCCGAGAAATTGCAGCGTGGCTTGATAGCGCACGGTGTTGTCGGCGAAGGCGGCTTGCTCACGCTCGGCTTCGACGGTGTTGCCGTCGATAGACGATTGCAGTGGGATGCGGTATTTCAGGCTCTCGGCCGATGAACTAGAGCTAGCGCTAACGTTAGCGCCAGCTTGATTGATGCTGGTGCCGGAGCTAGAGACGCTAAGGCCTAGGTTATTAGTGTTTTGGCTGACGTTGCCTACGCTCATGCGTGAGTTATTGGCGTTGGCTGCGCTTTCGCCCATGGCACCAGCTAGCGCTGCTTTAAAATCAAAGTCGCGAGCTTGATAGCCTGGTGTGTCGGCATTCGCTATGTTGGAGGCGAGCACTTCGCTACGCATCGCGCGCAAATGCAGTGCCTTCTCATGCACGCCCAATACCGAATCAAAACTAATGCCCATCTTCCACCTCCGAACGCAATTCACGTCTGCTCAGAGATGAATTAGCAAACGCCGTGCCAATGTCTATTTAGATTTATTTTTCATGGACTTAGATACATTGGCTAATGGCCTTAGCACGATCAGCAAGCTACCATCGGCAACATAGTCAGCATCTTGGCACTCATCCATGAACGAATATGTACTGCTCAGCCTCGCGGCATTTTTCGCTGGCACATTGAATGCGGTCGCTGGCGGCGGCAGCTTTTTGACCTTGCCGGCGTTGATCTATTGCGGCGTGCCACCGGTCATCGCCAATGCAACCGGCACGGTGGCGCTACTGCCAGGCTATGCCGCCAGCACGTGGGGCTTTCGCCAAGAACTCAAGCAACTGCAAGGCCTACACCTGCCACGCCTGCTAATGCTGAGCTTGTTCGGCGGCAGTCTCGGTGCCGGACTCTTACTGATCACCGATAACAACACCTTTAATCAGCTCATTCCGTGGCTGCTATTAGTCGCCACCCTGCTCTTTGCTTTCGCACCCAAACTCATGGCTGGTCGCACGCAAGCCTCACCTCTTGTCGCCCTGTCGGCACTTTTTCTGGTGGCGATATACGGTGGCTACTTCAACGGCGGCTTGGGCATTTTGCTGTTGGCAGCACTTAGCCTGCTTGGGCATAGCAATCTCAATGCCATGAATGGCGTCAAAAATTTGGTGTCGACCGTGCTCACGGCGATTGCTGTGATGATTTACTCCGCCGGAGATGTTGTTGCTTGGCCGCAAGCCTTAGTCATGATGCTCGCTGCAACCGCCGGCGGTTATTGGGGCGCCAAAATTGCCAAACGCTTGCCGGCGCTAGCCTTACGCCGCGGCATCATTATTATTGGCGCAGTCATGACGGTGCTATTTTTCATTACGCTTTAAAGCCGCTTGCCTCAACTGGCACGCATTTTGTAAGCCCATACAGTAGAAGGATGCTAATCAGGCATCTAAGTGGTAGCAGTTTCCCTGCACCACCTGCTGTATTGAGGCTAAAGCCAATGAAGCTACTTCCTATATTTTCGCCAAGCAGCCAGATACCCATTGCGCTAGCTTTGGTGATGCTACTGCTGCCCATCAACTCAGTGGCAGCACCCGCTCAGCGCCTAGAGGCTATTGGTGAAGCCGCAGTCGACTTTGTCCGTAGCAATCATCCTTGGCAGGGTTTAAACGTCAGTTTTGAACAACCAACGCTAGATGAGCGTTTGAGCTTGAGCCCCTGCGAGGCGCCATTACAAGCCAGCATGCCCATCGGTGGCCGCATCGCTAAGCGCACCAGTATTGCCGTGAAATGCCCAACTGCCGCGGGTTGGACCATCCATGTATCCGTCATCGCCAACGCCGAAGCCTCGGTTTTAGTGGCTCGTCGCGCCATTAGCCGACACGAACATATTCATGCTAATGACGTCATGGAAGCCAGTCGCGACATTACCAGCCTGCCCTATGGCTACTTAAGCGAGCTACCGGTTGGTGATGCTCTGCAGGCTAAAACCGGGATTGCCCAAGGCGCGGTTATAACGCCAGGAATGACTCAGGCCGCGGATGTCATCAAGCGCGGAGATATTGTCGCCATCGAATTAAGCGATACGCGCATGGCTATCAGCATGCGAGGTATAGCACTCGCTGATGCCGCTGCTGGTGAATTAGTCGCGGTAAAAAACTCACAATCTGGGCGCACCGTGCAGGGTCAAGCCATGGCAAGCGGCAGAGTCAGAATCCAATAATCAGAAACAGATGAAATAGTTGTTAAAGTTTTACGGCGAACAGTCGATATGAAGGCAGACCACCAATTTTGGAGGATCTGCCATCATGGTAGACAAAATTAATTCAGCACCGGCACACCGGCCTGATCTCGTCCGCAACGACGCGAACAAACGTACTGAAGCTGCGAGCGAAAGCCGTGCCACATCAGGCACTTCCGCCGCTCAAGCAAATGCTGAGGCAGCGCCAACAGTAAAGGCTACAGGGAGCCAAAGTACCTCTGTTACCTCACTGATTGAACGCGCCAAAGCAGCCGCTGAGCATGTGCCAGAGGTGGATCGTCAAAAGGTTGACGACATCAAACAGGCTATTGCGCGTGGTGAGTTTCAAGTAAACCCGAAAGCGGTGGCACAAGCCTTCGTCTCGATGACGTTGAACGCCACACGCATGTGACTTAACTAACGCATGAGGAAATCGCCATGTCTATCCGAGAACCAGCACTGTGGCTCAATGAGCTAAGCGAACTATCGGGTCGCTTCAAAGAGCTTTTGGAGCGTGAACTGGCGCATTTATCAAGCTGGCCAGTGCTTAACTTGCCAGACTTTGCTCAGGCGAAAATACAGCTCAGCCGCAAGCTCGAACAGCTTGAAAGCGAACGCGTGCAATGGCTATCTAGCCAAGGCCAGCATGAGCGCGGGCGCTTAGCCATGCGCGAAGCTCTACACAAGCAGCCCAATGGCAGCCAGCTTCTCAAGCTTTGGGAACATGCCATGGGCATCTTGCAAGCCTGCCAACCGCTAAATCAGCAAGCCGGCCTAAGCATTAACTTGCTCGGTCAGCAAACACGCCGCAGTCTCGACATCCTCACCGGCAATGCTGCCCTTCCTGCCACCTATGGCAAACAAGGTCAGCAATCGGGTGGTTATTTACGAGGCAGCCTCGGGCAGGCCTAAGCCCGCTTGAGGCCTAGCTCTGCGTGCGCATTGCGCCGAACCAAGCAGCTGTCGTTCTGCCTCCAGCCGCGCAGGCATCCGTTGTCACACCCGCTCAAGCCATTGGCGCTGTGCTTCGCGTTGAGGTTTTAGCGCAACTCGATTTGCTACGTTATAAATTAAGAACGCCAACCGGCGAGCGCATTGCGGAAAGCCGCACGCCATTGAATGTGGGCGACAAACTGGCTCTGCAAATTATCGGCGGCGATGATAAGCGCTTGCTCGTCGACAAAATGCCGACGCCCGCTCAGCAAGCTAATACACAATTAAAAACCTTTTTACCGAAACAGCTCGACGCCAGTCGATTGATGGCTTTGCTGCCAGCATTAGCCGCAAAAGCTGAAGCGCCTGAGGGCGTGGCTAAGCTGCTTGAGCACTTGCCGAAACCCAGTCAGCTCATGCAGGCAGACACCCTGCAGCAGGCCATTAAAAATAGCGGTTTGTTTTATGAGCGCGGTTTAGCGCAAGGCATTTTGCCGCCGCCTGAAGACTTAAAACGCCAGATCCTTCAACTTCGCGATGAACTCAAACAAAAGCTTGGCCTCGATGCTAGCAACCAAACTACGACCGCTGGCGCTTCACATGCTGTCGGCAAAGTTGAGGCGCTTCAGCGCGCCACACTGCCCAATGCCCTGCTAGAGATTTTGGCGCAGTCGTTACCAAACTCGATGCTTCAATTGCTAGGCCAAGAGCTCGATGGTGTCTTGGCGCGTATGGTCAGCCATCAATTACTGCATGCTGGCGATGAGAAAAAGCAGCATCAGCAATGGCTTATGGAACTTCCTGTACAGGATCGTGACGGCATCGATTTGCTGCAGATTCATATCAGTAAAGATCGGCGTCAGGCCTCGCAACAACAGCCAGGTTTTGCCTTATGGAAAGTGTCCTTGAGTTTGTCATTACCAGATAAAGGCGCAGTGATTGCCACGCTATCTCAGCAAGATGAACGTGTGCATGTGCAGTTTCATGCCGAACAAGCCGACACGCATGCGTGGATAAATCAGCACTGCCCTGCGCTACGCCAACGCCTAATCAATTGCGGCCTTCAAGTCGGCCATGTGCAGGCACAACGTGGCCTGCCGCACGACGATACATTGCCCAAAGGTGCTAGCGGCTTATTGCAGGAGCGCGCATGAACAAGAAGCCAGCACAAGCCATTGCCCTGCATTACGATGGCCAGCGTGCGCCTCGCGTTACCGCTAAAGGTGAGGCTGAGGTTGCCGAGCGTATTATCGCCCTGGCACGAGAACATGATGTGCCTATCCACGAGGACATCGAGCTTACCTCGCTACTTGCACGCGTGGATTTAGATGATGAAATCCCGCTATCACTATTTGTCGCAATTGCCGAAGTTTTGGCGTTTACCTATCGCCTAAAAGGCAAAACGCCAGCCACTCAACATAGTGTGAGTAGCCGGCGTATTTTCGAACAAAATAACGATGAATAATTGACGCCTATTTTGGTGTAGGCACGTCGTCTATCGTTGGTGTAGATAAAGAGGCATTCGCCGCATCATTTGCCGCTTTCGAATCTGTTCGCAAAGATGGAATCACGATGACTACGCGGCGATTACGATTTCGCCCCGCTTCGGTGGCGTTATCAGCCACAGGACGATACTCACCAACACCGATAACCGCTAAGCGAGTTGGCTCTATGCCCTTCTCCATCAACAAATGCACAACACTGGCTGAGCGCGCTGCCGACAGCTCCCAATTCGATGGAAACACCGTGGTGTGAATCGGCATATTGTCGGTATGGCCTTCAACGCGCACAGGGTTAGGGAAATTTGTCAGCACAACCGCTAGGCGCTGCATGATGTGAATGGCTTGAGGCGAAAGCACTGCGGTACCGCTAGCAAAGAGAATATCGGTTTGAATTTCAACCTCAATGCCCTGCGGCGTAGTGCGCACCACAATGACATTTTTATCAATCAAATCGGCCATTGCGGCTTTCACGGCGGAGGCCATCTCTTCGACCTGCTTCGCTGTCGAGTTCAGTCCAGCGCCTTGACCACCATCGAGCAATGATCCACCAGGTCCCATGGCTTGCGGCTTAGTCAGTGATGGCGCCGTGGTCAATAACTTGGCCATGGCCGCAACTTCACCCACTTGCACAGGCGCTAAAGACTTAGGTGGACCATTAAAGGCTTCTGCCATTGAGGCAGCAGCAACGCGATACTTGCCTTCATTGACCGATGAGATCGCATACATAACCACAAAAAACGCGAGCAATAAGATGATCAAGTCACCAAACGGAATGGCCCAGGCTTCATGGTTTACGTGATCTTCGTGCTTATGTTTTCTTGCCATCGTCTTTGCCTTTGCCTTTGGGTGCGCCGTGAACGACATAGCCTTGCAGACGGCTTTCGATATGACGTGGGTTTTCGCCCTGAGCAATCGAAGATAGGCCTTCGATAAACATCATGCGCATCTTCGCCTGCTCTTTGACGTGGTATTTGAGCTTATTGCCGAAGGGTAAGAAAAATAAGTTGGCTGATGCGATACCGTAAATGGTCGCAGTGAATGCGGCGGCGATGCCTGTGCCGAGCTTGCTGGGATCGGCCAAGTTACCCATCACCGCCATCAAGCCCAAAACCGCACCAACGATACCTAGTGTTGGGGCGTAAATGCCCATCGACTCCCAGACTTTAGCGGCGGCGGTGTCGAATTCTTCGCTGGACTCGAGTTCAACCTCTAAGATGCCGCGAATGCTTTCTGGCTCACCGCCATCGACCAACAGCTGCAAACCTTTGCGGATGAACTCATCGGTTTCGCCATCTACTTGCGATTCCAAGCCCATTAAACCGTCTTTGCGGGCAATGCGACTCCACTCGACAATCTTGACAATAAGGGCTTCTAAATCAGTCGCTGGCGGCTTAAACAACCAACCAAATATCTTCATGCCACGCTTAAATACTGGCGCTGGCGTTTGAATCATGACGGCGGCCATGGTACCGACTAATACGATCATCGCCGCAGCGCCACCGAGTAAGCCTTTAAGTCCAGCACCTTTCAAAATAGCGCCAACAAGCAAGGCAGTAAACGCCATGACAATGCCAACTAGGGTCATGATATCCATGAATGTGCTTCCTCTTCTGCTGCGCCCTTAGGCCGCGACTTCAGTCCATTCGCCTAAGCGACTGCGCAGACGCAACACCGCCTGGCTGTGAATTTGACTGACACGAGACTCGCTAACCTCGAGCACCTCGCCAATCTCTTTTAAGTTCAAACCACGCTCGTAATACAGCGCTAAAACCATTTTTTCACGCTCAGGAAGACTGTCTATTTGCGTTGCCAAGGCCTCTGTAAAGCCGGCTTCTAGCAAAGCGCCCAATGGCTTATCGGTGCTGTCATCGGACTCTGGTGCATCGAAGCCATCTTCGCTGAGCTGATCTAAGCTAAACACTTTCAAGCTGCCGGCATCGCGCAATAACTCGTGATACTCAACAAGGCCAATACCCATCTCGCTCGCCACTTCAGCACCACTGGCCTCGCGGCCTTTGCGATGCTCAACACGGCGCATGGCCTGACTCATGTCGCGCACGCGTTTAGTGAGCGTGCGTGGTGCCCAACCTTCGCGGCGGACTTGATCGAGCATGGCACCGCGTATGCGAATGCTGGCAAAGGTCTCAAAACTCGCGCCTTTGTCATTCTCAAAATGGCTTGCGGCCTCAAGCAGGCCCATCATGCCGGCTTGAATTAAGTCATCTGCCTCAACGCTGGCTGGCATGCGCCCCGCCATGTGATAGGCGATTTTTTTGACCAGGCCAGCGTGACGCATCACTAGCTCATCACGACTGCCCATGGCCACCGATTGATAGGTGACATGCGCATTCATTAGGCAACTCCTGCTAGATTCGGTACCCCAAGCAAGCGCTCAACAAAAAACTCGATATGCCCACGAGCCGTGGTTGGTGGCGCCCATCGATCAACAACTGCTGCCAAGCGTTTGAACGCCGCTGTGGCATCGGTGGCAGGATAAAGTTCACTAACGGCTTTTTGACGACTAACGGCTTTCTTCAAGAATTCGTCGCGTGGCACTGCACCGGCATAACGTAAATTTACGTCGAGGAAGCGCTGAGCGACTTCATTGAGGCGGTTAAATACAGCGCGACCAGAGCGATCGCCGCTAACCATATTGCTCAAGACATTAAAATTGCTGATACCGGCATCGCGCTTTAAGACTTTGATCAAGCCGTAGGCATCGGCCAGTGAGGTAGGCTCTTCAGTTAGCACCACCAAAACATGCGTGCTGGCACGGGTAAAGGTAACCACAGAGTCTGAAACGCCGGCAGCAGTATCGACAATCATCACGTCAAAATCGTCACCTAGGTCGGCAAATCCCTGCACGATGCGCGCATGTTCGCTAGGTTGCATCTCCGCCATACGCTTAATGCCGGAAGCTGCTGGCACAATGCGAATGCCGCAAGGGCCTTCAATCAAGATGTCGCGCAAATGCACACGGCCGGCAATGACATCTGCCAAGGTTTTTGTTGGCCGCAGACCAAGCAAAATATCAATATTACCCAAGCCTAAGTCGGCATCCATGAGTAAAACGCGGCGACCGAGTTTGGCGAGCTGGCAGGCTAAATTAACGGACACATTTGATTTGCCCACTCCGCCTTTTCCGCTCGTAACTGCAATGACGTTTACCGGTTTCATAGCCTACTTCCTTTTGTCATGTTCTTTTGATGCCAGGCATCGTGTTCGTATAAATGCTGGCTTATTAGGCCGATTGTGCTTGCTTAGGCGCCGTGCCAGCGCTGTGATTAATGAGCTCATCGGCTTGCACCATGGCTGCAGCCAGCAGCACTTCTATATCTTTGTTTGCAGTTTCTATGCCATCTGTCATGCGAGGGCTCTGATTAATCGCCGATAGCGTTAAGCCATAATCACTGAGCAGTGACAGCACGGGCGCCAAGGCATAGCTCATGTCGACGCGGGTTAGCGCCACAGAAGCAAGCGGTAGGCCAGCGCAACGGCTCATCAGGGCACGCAAGCTGCGAGGATCAGCGTCACTTGGTAGCGCTAAAATCACCTCAGCATGTGGTGCGCAGGCGAGCTGCATCATGAGGGCTTTCAGCGAAGCATCGTTACGCGCTTGCAAGCCGGCGGTATCAATAATCACCAAGCGCTCTTGGCTTAAACGCGCCAAGGTATCGCGCAGGTCATCCGGTGTGAATGCGCTGTGCACAGGCACGTCAAGCACTCGGCCGGCGGCACGCAGCTGCTCTTGCGCGCCTAGGCGATTGCCATCGGTGGTGACTAGTGTCAAACCACCGTGACCATGGCGACGGATATCTGACATGACCAATTTATTGACCAATGTGGTTTTACCGGCGCCTGCAGGGCCGATGATGAACACCACGCCGCGCTCTGGTAGCGCACTGGCATGAACGCCCTGCGCCAATGATTTGGCGATTGCCTCAGGTGCTGGCATGCCAGCTTTGACGGCATCCAATAATGCTGGCTTGGCCAGTAACCATTGATTACCTAAACCTAGGGCATCGGCCCACTGCGTCAATTCGTCTGGCAAATCAGAGTGGCTAGAGACACTGGCTTGGCGCAAATGATTTTCTAGCCAATGACGAATCGAGCCCAACTCTTGCTTGAGCGCCAAAATATCGGCTTGGGCCTTGTCGGAGTCTTCCGTTTGCACGATAGGTTTTTTGACTAGCGTTGGTTTGGCTACAGCTGGCTTGGCGGCGGGCTTAGCAATGTTAGCGGTAGGTGTAGCCGCTGCTGGCGCTGGAGATACTGCTTTCACGCGATTGCCTGCCAAGGCATTGGCGGCCTTTTTACTGGCCTCAATGGCATGATTTGACGCTTCTTTGACAGAGGCGACAAATGAGGATGTGGTTGCTGATGCTGTTTGGCGGGTATTGCGCATTAAAACATCGGCGCTGCTGCCTGCGCTGGAAATAGTAGCCGAGACGCCATCGCCAGCAATTCGCTGACCTGAGCCTGCGCCGCCGTCAACAGCCATGCCTAAATGACGAAGGTTTTCTTGGCGGCGGGCAATTTGATCAGCAGGCGTGATGGCCGAGGCAATTTCGGCGGCGCGATTAGCGCTGGCATCGATTGGCTGGCCTTTCGAGTTAACGATGGCACTTAGGTCATCGGCCGTGGCAATTAGCTCAACGCCACCGGCAACTTCGTAGCACGCCAAAATACTGGCATCGTCGCCCAAAGCATCACGAATCATGCGCATACCAAGGTGGCTATTTGCGGCTTTGAATTTACGAATTTTCATCTCTTGCCCCTGTGCTAACTCGATGCGCTGTCAAAAACGTCGCGCTATATACCGGTTAATGCACAACTCATGCCAACCCAACGCGGCCGTTATGACCCATGGTCGACACTAGGCGTACTTCCTTGCTATCAGGCACTTCGTTATAGGACAAGACATTGAGACCAGGCACGCTGCGACGAATAAATCGCGACAACCAAGAGCGAATCGCCGGTGACACAAGCAGCACCGCAGGACGCCCAGAAAGCTCTTGCGACTGGGTAAAATCGGCCAAGCCGTTTTGCAGTTTCTCCGCCAAGCTTGGCTCAATGCCAACACCGCCATTGCCACCCTTCAGTGTGTTTAGCAGCAGTTGCTCTAAGTCAGCATCTAGCGCCATTACTGGCAGCTCAGTTTCTAAGCCATTGATTTCCTGCACGATCATCCGACCCAAGGCCATGCGCACACCTTCGAGTAAGTCATCGGGGTTTTTCGTGCGTGGCGCTTGCTCGGCCAGCGACTCAGCGATCAAACGCAGGCTGCGAATAGACACACCCTCTTTCAATAAGTTCTGCAGTACACGCACTACCACGCTCAATGGCAGCTGCTTAGGCACCAAGCTTTCCACCAATTTCGAATCGCTTTTCGCCAAGCCATCGAGCAGTTGCTGAACCTCTTCGTGACCGAGCAATTCGTGTGCGTGTTGTTTAATAATTTGGCTTAAATGCGTGGCCATCACCGTGCCGTTATCGACCACGGTATAGCCCAAGGTCTGTGCTTGATCGCGTAAAAGCGGATCTATCCATACCGCTTCCATGCCGAAAGCTGGGTCACGGGTGGCGGTGCCGCGAATCTGGCCATGAACTTGGCCGGAGTTAATCGCTAACTCACAACCCATGATGATTTCGCCCTGAGCCACGGTGTCGCCGAGCAAGGTGATGCGGTAAGCACCAGGTGCCAAATCAAGGTTGTCGCGGATGTGTACGGACTGCACCAAAAAGCCCAACTCCTTAGATAGCTTTTTACGCACGCCAGTAATGCGACCAATAAGCTCACCGCCCTGCGCACGATCGACCAATGGAATCAGGCGATAACCCACTTCTAGGCCAATGACATCGGTATTGGTGACATCTTCCCATTGCAGCTCAGTCGGTTCGATAGGCTTCACTGTGCCTGGAGCACCGGCATTGGCCATGCTGCCGCCTTCAACCACCTCAGGCTCTAGCGCTTTTTTCTGCATTAACCAGCCGCCGCCGGCACAGGTTGCTGCTAAGAGTAAAAACACCAAGTTTGGCATGCCGGGGATAATGCCAATCACACCCATAACCGTAGCGGCTAAATACAGCACGCGCGGGCTAGCCAGCACTTGTTTAACAACTTGCGTGCTCATGTCTTGGCTGCTGGAGATGCGCGTGACGATAACCGCCACGCCAATCGACAACAGCAGAGCTGGAATCTGTGCCACTAGGCCATCGCCAATGGCGAGTAGAACGTAGTTATTAGCAGCCTGATCGAATGACAAACCGTGCTGCAACATGCCGATGGCCAGACCACCGATGATATTGATGAATAGAATCAAGATGCCGGCGATGGCATCGCCACGAACGAATTTACTGGCACCGTCCATCGAACCGTAAAAGTCGGCCTCGGTGCGCACATCTTCACGGCGTTGGCGAGCTTGGTCCTGTGTCAAAACTCCGGCGTTTAAATCGGCATCAATAGCCATCTGCTTACCGGGCAATGAGTCCAAGGTGAAACGCGCGGTGACTTCCGAGACGCGACCTGCACCTTTGGTCACAACCATAAAGTTGATGATCACCAAAATGGCAAAGACCACGATACCGACAGCAAAATCACCACCAATAACGAAAGCACCAAATGACTCAATAACGTGACCTGCAGCGCCAGGGCCGTTATGGCCATCCATCAGCACAACGCGTGTGGAAGCGACGTTGAGGCCTAGGCGCATCAAGGTGGCGAGCAGCAAAATGGTGGGGAAAGAGTTGAAGTCCATCGGCCGTTTCACATAGATCACGGCAAAGATGATGATCAGCGACAGCGCGATATTGAAGGTGAAAAATAAGTCCAACAAGATCGGTGGAATGGGCACAACCAGCATCGCCAGCAGCGCCAGGATCAGCAATAAGATGCCAAGGCCGTTACGGGTTAGGGTCTGAAAAATCTCGCTGAGGTTCATCGTTAAATCCTGTCAGATAGCTGTCGTCGACCACTGGAGCAGGGGCTTCTGGGTATTCGCCACCCAAATCTTCCCACTGCCTAAGCTGGTATACGTAAGTCAGTATCTGAGCTACTGCAAGATAGAGGCCAGATGGGATCTCTTTATCTAAATCAGTGCTAGCGAACAGGGCCCGAGCCAGCCGAGGTGATGCCACCAAAGGCACTTGATTGGCTTTTCCTAAGGCACGAATGCGCGCTGCAACTTCATCAGCGCCTTTCGCAACGACTATCGGTGCGCCGCCGCCAGACTCGCGATAGCTCAAGGCAACGGCAAAGTGCGTAGGGTTGGTGATAATGACATCGGCCTTAGGTACATGATCCATCATGCGTCGACGTGCTGCCGCCTGCTGCATTTCGCGAATTTTCCCCTTCACTTCTGGGCGCCCGTTTGCCTCTTTATTCTCATCCGTAATTTCTTGATGAGACATCTTTAACTGCTTGTTAAAGCTGAATATTTGCCACGGCACATCGATCAGCGCAATAACTAATAATGGCAGGCTCACGATGAGAAAAAACCAGAGCAGCATGCCGCCACTTTGGCGCATAGCCTGCTCTGGCGAGTGTCGGCTAAGATCTAAAATAGAGGGTGTGAGATAGCTCAATAAGCCATACGCAGCAGCGCCGATAAACACGACCTTGAGCATGGATTTGCCCAGCTCCACTAGGCTTTTAGCGGAAAAAACCTTACCTAAGCCAGTAATGGGATTGAGCTGATCGAGCTTGAGACTGAGCTTAAAAGTCCAGCCTCCAAGAGCAACAGAGGATACTAAGGCGGCAGCAAAACATAGCGCCATCAGCGGCCACATCAGCAATAGCCCTTCCACAAGCAGGCCATAAAACAAACTAGGCATGAGTTCGGGGTCAGGGTTAGCTAAAACCGCCGGAGAAAGTGCTACCGTCAATAAATTGGCAAGGTCGCGACCGATTTGCGGCCCCCAAGCAAATAGACCAACTGCGGCGGCGATCGTGACCATGGCCGTTGATAGTTCTTTAGAACGCGGAACCTGCCCTTTCTTTCGGGAGTCTTCGCGCTTTTTCGGGGTCGCCTCTTCGGTCTTTTCCTGGCCGTCATCACCGGACATTGGCGGCCTCCATTAATACGCCACCCTGTGCCAGAGCGGCGTTTAAAAGGCCTTCAAGCGCTGGCGCTATTGAAGGTAAAACCTGCCAAACGACAATAAAGCCGACCATCATGGTGAGCGGAAAACCGACAGCGAATAAGTTCATCGAAGGTGATGAGCGACTGATCACACCCATGGCGATTTGCACGACGAGCAAGGCCAACACGGCCGGCATGGCAATACGCATGGCCGCGCCGAACATGCTGCTAATGCCTTTTAACAATTGCTGAGCTGCATCTGGCGTGATTGATAATGTGCCTGGCGGCCAGCTAATAAAGCTTTTCATCAAGAGCTCAAGAAAGGCCAAATGGCCATCGAGAGCCATAAACAGCAGCAGCGTAATCAGCATCAAAAACTGCCCCAACACCGGCACTGGCGTGCCTTGCTGCTGATCGATCAATGTTGCGAAACCTAGACCCATGCCGGTAGCAATTAAAGAGCCAGCGAGCATGACGGCCTCAAAGGTGAGCTGAACTAAAAAACCCAGGCAAATGCCAATTAGCAGCTCATTGGCAGCCATTAATATGCCGCTGGCAGAGAAGGGATTAAAGTCGTTTACGGGAGTGCCCGCCTGCGTCAACACCATGGGAGCGATCAGCGCGCTTAAAACAACGGCAATGAAGATGCGAAACTGCCCAGGCACGCCTTTTCCGCTGAATAGCGGTGCCGACAAAATAGCACCACTGATGCGGCAAAAAGGCAGCCAAAAGGCTGCCAGCCAGCTCAGAAGTTGCGCTTCATTGACGGCGAAATTCATCGCCCTAGCCCACTAAATCGGGAATCATTTGAATCAATTCACGCGTGTAATCAACCAGCGTTCGTAGCATCCAAGGCCCAGTAAGGCCAAGCACCACAATCAAGACAATGAGCTTGGGGATAAAGCTTAGCGTCATGTCCTGAATCTGCGTTGCGGCCTGAAACATACCGATAATCAAACCCGCTGCCAGCGCAGCCAACAGTAATGGAGCTGCCAACAACACCGTCACCATAATGGCTTGTCGGCCGATCTCAATGACGGTATCTGGCGTCATGGCGTGGCTCCCATATGGAAGCTTGCCGCCAGCGAGCCCATGATCAGACTCCAGCCATCGACCAGTACAAACAGCATGATTTTGAATGGCAGCGAAATCATCATCGGCGACAACATCATCATGCCCATAGACATCAAGACACTGGCAACCACGAGGTCGATAACCACGAAGGGAATGAATAATAGAAAGCCGATTTGAAACGCCGTTTTCAACTCGCTGGTGAGAAACGAGGCCATGAGAATGGTAAATGGCACATCATCTGGACTTGCCATCGGGCCAACACCGGCGATTTCAGCGAACATCGCGATGTCATCTTCGCGAGTCTGCTTCAGCATAAAACTGCGAAATGGCACAAAGCCCTTTTCCACAGCCGGCACAAAGGTCAGCTCATCATTCATATAGGGCACAACCGCTTCGGTATACGCCTGATTCAACACTGGGCTCATGATAAACAGCGTCAAAAACAAAGCTGCGCTAAGCAGCACTTGGTTTGATGGTGCCTGCCCCGTGCCCAAGGCTTGGCGCAAAATACCGAGAACAATGATGATGCGTGTGAACGCGGTCATGCCCAGCAAAATAGCCGGCATCAACGTTAGCGCAGTCATGATCGCTAGTAGTTGTAGCGACACCGAATAATCGCCAGCGCTTGATGTGCTAACGCCTGGAATGCCAGTCGGCGCGGCCATCGCAAGCGAAGGCAGTAGCATCAATAGCGCTGTGAAAATTTGGTTTTTCTTAGTCAGCACCGAAGGCGACAAAAAGCGCCGCAAGCTCATGACGATGCTCCAGGACGGCGCAGGCCTTGAGTAGCCAAAACGCTGCGTAAATGCGTCATAAAGTCAGGAGATGTTGGCAGCGATGAGTCGCCCTCACCACCCTGCACTGGGCTCGGCCCCTGCCATGTGTGTAGCGGGCGGATGCTACCTGGCGTACAACCAATCAGCACGTTTTCATCGCCGACTCTGAGTAAAATCACACGCTCTTTTAAGCCTAATGATAGTTGCGCCGTGACCTGCAAAGCACCTTCGCGTGGGGCTTGGATTTTTTGAAAACGACGGATCATCCATGCCGCGCCTAATAGTAGCGCCACCACAAAGGTTAGGCCCAGAAATACCGACAGTAGATTGCCCGCCGATAAAGGATCTTTCGGCAAGTTAGCCGCTGGAGCCGCCTGCGCCACCAAAGGTAAGGCAAGCCATGCGCCAATGAGCGAATAAAAAAGCGAGTGGCGCACTATCATAGAAAATCCTTATTAAACGCTTAGTGAAGGCGGCGTATGCGCTCTTCTGGACTCACGACTTCAGTCAGCATGATACCGAACTTGTCTTTTACAACGACAATTTCACCACGCGCAACCAGCGTGCCATTAACTAGCACATCTAATGGCTCACCGGCCATCCGGTCGAGCTCAATAATCGCGCCCTGGCTGAGCTTGAGCAGATCACTAATGCTCATGCGAGCGCGACCGACCTCAATCGAAACAGTCACACTGACATCTAAAATCATGTCTAAATTAACGTTGGGCGCACTGCTGGCAGCAGCTGCAGGCTGGCTTTGTAGCTCACCAAAGGCGGCGGCTTGAATATCGTCTGCTTGGAAATCGTTGTCACTCATGGCTATAGCTCCACTGGTTAAAGGCTTAATCGCGGCGGCGTATGGCCGGATGAATATGTTTAATTTTGGCCGACAGTTGGCCGTGATGCGTACCAAAGCTTGCCGTCATCAAAGGCTGACCTTCGAGTTGAATCGTGACTTGTGAGGGGTTATCAATAGGTAAAATATCGCCAACTTGTAAGTTGCAAACGCGCTTCAAACTCACTTTGCTATCACCTAGTTTGGCGACTAAAGACAGCTGACTTTCAACCAATCCAGACATCAAACGCGTGCGCCATTGCTCGTCGTGCTCCTGCCTAGAGGTGCGAACAACACCGCCCAAGTTATCGCGAATTGGGTCAATGGCCGCCCAAGGCACCACCGACATTAACTCTGCTTCATGCGTGCCAATTTGCACGGTGAAGCGCGTCACCATTAATGTGTCGGACTGCTGTAGCTCATCAACAAACCGAAAATCGTGGTAGTGCTCATCAATGACTGGATTGATGTCGACAGCGGTATGCCAAGCAGCTGTTATCGCAGGAATCAAGCTTTCGGTTAGTCGCTCCATAAAGCGCGATTCTGATGGCGAAAAATCCTGGGCACGCACATGTTGCGAACGGCCGCGACCACCATAGAAATGATCAACCAGCGTGAACACCAGCTCAGCTTCGAAGGCTAAGTAAATCGGCGAGCCTAATGGCTCAGCACGCATGCTAACGATATATGCCGGAGCGGCTGTGCTGCGCATAACCTCGGCAAACTTCATCACGGCAATACGATCAGCACGGATATTATCTACGCTGGGCACCCATTGGCGCATTTGCTGCTTAATGCCTTCAGCTAAGCTCGATTGCACTTGTGACAAAGCCGGAATAAGTCGCGACACCGCATATTCTTGGCTAGCAAAATCGTACTTCTCGCCGCCGCCACGAATATCGTCAGTGCTATCTGTGATCAGGCCTTCGGCACCCTCTCCGATTAGCGCATCAAGCTCTTCTTGTTCCAGAATATCGCCCATGACGTGCTCCTTATTGCACCACAAGTTTGGTGAAATAGACGGCTTCAATACCGCCAGAGCCTGTATCGGCAGTTAGCACTTCATTGATTTTATTGAGTAAGGCGGCTTGCAGAGCCAAACGGCCTTCCGGTGTGCCGATCGACTCGCGATTTTGCGCACTCAGTAGCAGCAGCACGTCATTACGAATATGTGGCATGGCTTTGGTGGCGCGATCGACTACCGATGAGTCGCGATACATCAGATTAATTTCAACTTGCAGAAAGCGTGTCGCGAAACCGTCTTCGATGTTGACGGTAAAGGCAGGATCCATCGGTAGGTAGGCAGCAGTGGCTTTCACAGGGACAGGTGCAGCTTCTGTTGCGCTAGCAGCTGCATGGCCACCAAAGGCGCCGGTGACGAATATAGTGCCGCCAACAGCAGCCGCCAGTAATACTGCGACGCCTACACCTATCATGACCATTTTTTTCATTTGCCAATTCCTACTGAGTGCTCGCCTTGGGGGCGCGAATACTAGTGAATAAGCAAATGCTGTGCCATGTTACTTAAATCATTTATTTCAAGTGCTTATGGATATATCTCAGCAGATAATAGCGGCGTCAAATAATTGGCAAAGCAATAGCGTCAGGCTTTTGACCCTTGCGCCTCAGCTAGCGACACTAGGCGATCTAGCACGCGCACGGTCAAACGTTCTGGCGAGCCCTGCTCATCGACTACGCCTAGCTCAAATGCCGCTCGTGGCATGCCATAGACAACTGAGCTGGCCTCATCTTGGGCAAAACAATAAGCGCCCGCAGCCTTCATTGCGGCCATGCCTTGCGCACCATCGCGGCCCATGCCGGTGAGCAACACTGAGGTCGCATTTTTTCCTAAAACTTTGGCAGCACTATCAAATAAAACATCTACCGAAGGCCGATGCCTATTTACCTCAGGGCCTTCGGAAAGCACGATTTTGTAGCTGCCACCGGTCACACGCTCGAGCAAAATATGCGCATGCCCCGGTGCTATATAAACACAGCCCGGGCGTATCACATCTCCCGCTGCGGCCTCTTTGATATGCACTTCACATTCATTATTTAAGCGCGTGGCAAAACGCTGAGTAAAACCCTCAGGCATGTGCTGAACAATCAAAACCGGTGGCGTGTTGATGGGTAAGCCCATAACAAAGCGTTTGATCGCTTCGGTGCCACCTGTGGAAGCGCCAAGGCAAATGATGTGGTTAAGAGGATACTTTCGTTTTGGATCAACAGTTGGCCTTGCACTGGAAAGCGTTGGCTCCACTCGCTTGAACTGATGCCCTGCTTCCGCTGCTTGGCGAATTTTCTGCGTAATCTCGATCGCCATTTGGTTTAGATCGGCACGGCCTTTGAGCTGGCGCTTGCTGATGAAATCCATCGCACCCAAATCTAGCGCATGCAAAGCCAGGTCAGAGTCGACATCGCCAGCACTCGAAATCATCAACACCGGCAATGGATTTAAGCGCATGAGACGCTCTAGAAAACTAATGCCATCCATGCCAGGCATTTCCACATCGAGCGTCACGACATCGGGCTGTAATTCACGAATTAGCTGGCGTGCAGTAGCCGTTTCTGGCGCAGTCGCAATCACTCGCATATCGGGCTGACGATTAATGATTTCCGACAATAACAAACGCATCGCCGATGAATCATCAACGACCAAGACACGAATAGGCTGTAGCGAAGCAGATGTAGCCATATTAGCGGAAGCCATATGCGATACCTTAATGTCTTAAATTGGCCCGATACGCCTGCTCAATTCGAGCGACTTTAGGGTTGTAGTCGGTTTTCATTTTTCGCATCATCACGCGCCCGCTATCGGGGAAAAAATACAACTTCCGAGGGTAAACATCGCCGAGATTACATGCCCTGATAGGAATGCCACGCTCTTCTAAATACTGCAGCACAAAAGCGGCGTTATCATCACCAATATCGCTAGCATTAAAACCACGTAGCACTCGTCCACCGCCAAATACTTTTGCTTCTAATGACTGCTTCATCGCGCCATGAGCGAGCACACGCTCAATCAAAGTATCCATGGCAAATTGGCCATAGCGCATGCAATCAGCCTCTTCACCATTTTCATCAGCGCTTGCAGCCAACATAAAGTGATTCATGCCACCAATACGGGTAACCGGATCCCAAATAACTGCTGACACACAAGAGCCTAAAACGGTGGCGATGATCACCTCACCACTGGCGACAAAAAATTGCCCCGGCATGATCTTGATGATCTCGCGCTTAAACTGATGATCAAAAAATCTCGAGGTTGCTAGAAACTCCTCACCGACTGCAGCGTCATATCGCGGGCGGCGCCGCTGCGAGGCCATGGCAAATCACCCAGCCGACGAGCGCGATAGCTGGCGCTCGTATACTGTCTTGCCACGTAAGCGGAAAAGATCGTTTAAATGTAGCAAGGACTCAGAATGCCCAACAAATAACTGAGCGTTAGCATTCATATAAGGAGTGAACTTCTCTAATACCTTACGCTGCGTATCTTTATCGAAATAGATCAGTACATTACGGCAAAAAAGTGCGTCGAAAACACCCTGGATAGGCCATTGATTATCGAGCAAGTTGAGCTGCTTAAAAGTCACTAAATCGCGCACTTCGGGGTGCACACGCACCATGCCTTCATTACTGCCTTTGCCACGCATAAAGTAGCGCAAATATTTAGGATCTAGCTTCTCAATACGATCGGCGCGATACACGCCAGTGTCTGCTTTCACCAATACACTGGTGTCGATATCGGTTGAGATAATTTCCACTGGCGGATTTTTGCCGAAAACCTCTAAGGCCGTCATCGCCAAAGAGTAAGGCTCCTCGCCTGTAGACGCAGCGCTGCACCAAATGCGAAATGGCCGGCTTTTGTCTGTGTGCGAGCGCATCAAGGACTCAAGGATGGGAAAGTGATAATCCTCACGGAAAAACGCCGTTAAGTTGGTGGTTAGGCTGTTAACAAAGGCCTCCCACTCTTCCGGATTTTTTTCCACCAGTTGTAAATATTCACGAAAGGTTTGCGTGCCCGTTGCGCGCAAACGGCGAATAATTCGCGAATACACCATGTCTTGTTTGGTGTCGGCTAAATTGATGCCGGCATGGTCATAAATTAGTTTTTTAACTTGCCGAAAGTCACCTTGATTAAAGGCAAATCCAGCCTCTTTTCCATCAATGGTGACTACGCGCTCATTATTTGCTTTCACGACCCGCATCTCCTTGTTGCGCTGACCACCCA
>JAGPVX010000019.1 GCA_018066805.1 Paraperlucidibaca sp.
GATACCGACATCAATCATGGAGTCGCCACTAACGCGAATGAAGAACGTGGCCTCTGGGTTGTGAATGAGGCGCTCGTGGAGATCAATAGTGTTTTGCACATAGTCGGCGGCAGGCGATGGAAAGCCAGCCGGCACGAAGCCTTGCAGCAATGGCAGGCGTGGGTGCGAAGCGGAAAGTGCGGGGGTGCCGATAATGCTGTTCATGCGGACAGTATCTGCTTGCAAGCACTAAGCCGTCAATAATTTGTGTGAGGCAGGCGAGCTTTCATGGCGGCTGATGGTTGTCGCTTGAGTAGCCTGATGGCATGCCCAAGCGCATCACAGGAGAGCGCGGCAGTCTCACCTGGTACGTCTGGCGAGATCATCGAAAACTGCACGGAGCCCCAAAGGCCCTGACAAGCTGGTAAGGGGTGGTGGCCGATAAACCATTAGTCCACCACCCCTAAAGCAACTACTACTTCTTGCTGTCGATATTTTCTTTTGTTGGCCAGTTTCGCATTAGCGTGCCAACAAAGAAGCTGAACAATGGGCCATAAGGCGGTCTAAGGAGCTTGCTCAAACTGAAGCGGCTTTGATAGAAAATAGCTTTTTTCTTCGAGAATGTTTGGAAGCCGTCATGGCCGTGATACGCGCCCATTCCCGAGTCGCCAACGCCACCAAACGGTAAGTTGTTTTGCACTAGGTGATAGAGGCAGCCGTTGATGGTTACGCCGCCGGATAATGTGCCATCGATGATTTTTTTGTTCAGTGCTCTATTACGGTTGAAGTAATACAGCGCCAATGGTCGTGGTCGGTCATTAATGTATTCGATGGCCTCGTCTAGCGTGCGGTAGGTGACGATAGGCAAGATGGGGCCAAAGATCTCTTCGTTCAGCGCCACACAATCATCAGCACAGTCATAAACGATAGTGGGTGGAAATACGCCATTTTCGATGGTGCAGGCTTCGTTAGCTGGGTTAACAGTGACAACCTTGCCCGACTTGCTAGTGATCTCGGCAGTGATTTTTTCCAGACGCTGATAATGGCGAGCTGAAATAATATGCGTGTAGTCTGGATTGTTCACTAGGCTCGGATAGTACGTAGCCGCCGCATCAACGCAGTGCTGTACGAATTCGTCACGCGATTTTTCGTGGACTAGTACATAGTCAGGCGCTACGCAGGTTTGGCCGGCATTAGACAGCTTTCCGTGAAGTACCGCTTGCGCAGCCGATTTAAGGTCGTAGTTTTCACCGATAAGCGCGGGCGATTTGCCGCCTAACTCAAGCGTTACCGGCGTAAGGTGCTCGGCTGCATTGCGCATAACAATTTTGCCGACATTGGTCGAGCCGGTGAAAATAAGGTGGTCGAATGGCAGTGTGGAAAACGCTTGCGACACTTCGAGCCCGCCGGTAATGACGGTTACGTATTCTTCGGGAAAGCAATCGGCGATGATTTTCCGCATGAGCTCGGCGGTTAATGGCGCTAACTCTGATGGCCTGACCATGACATGGTTGCCGGCAGAGATGGCGCCAATCATTGGCGATAGCGCGAGCAAGAGCTGGTAGTTCCAGGCTCCCATGACCCCAATAACGCCTAATGGCTGATAAACGTAGCGTGCTCTGCCGGGCAGAAATTGCCAGTTTGGCATGACGTGATTGGGCGCCATCCATTTCCGCAAATGCCTTTTGGTGTGGCGAATCTCATCGATGATGACGAAGATTTCCATCAGCAATGTTTCTGCTGTTGAGCGCCCGCCGTAGTCCTGATTTATCGTTGCCGCTAAGTCATGCCGTTGCTCATAGAGTGCGGCTTGAAATCGATCAAGTGCATCGATTCGTTCCTGATAAGAAATAGGGGTTGGGCGTTGGCGAAAGGCTTTTTTCTGACGTGCCAGCGTGTTGGATAACTGCGCTGTTAATTCATCTTTAGTGATCATTTTTAGCTCAAAATCTATTCATTATTATTGGGGTTTGGCAGGGATCAACGACATCGCATGCTCTGTGAGCGCGGTGATCGTTAACGATGGATTGACACCTAGATTGGCACCTAACATTGAGCCGTCGCAGACCATCATATTTTGGTAGCCGAAAACTCGGTTTTGGCCATCGATCACGCCGTGCTCAGCTGACTTGCCCATAGAGCAGCCGCCCATGCAGTGCGCGGTAGTCGGTGTGTTAAAGAAGATTTCTGGAAAGCTACTACCTGCCAATCCGCCCAATAGTTCCGCGCCTTTTTCAGCAAAATCATTGGCGGCAGGAATGAACGTTGGTATGCGCTCGCCGTCGGTGACTAAGGCTTTTCGAAATGGCCAGTACCATAGTCGCCTCAGTCGCATATTGATGAAGCCATCGATGGTCTGCATGCAGAGAAAAATAATGGTCTCTTTTGCCCAGCCAAAAGGAGCTTGCGCTTTAATCGCTCGAATTGGGTTTTTCAGCAATATTTTCATGGCCACCCAAGCCCACAAAAACGGACGAGTCCAGCCCGGCTTGCCCTTAGTCAGCGCTGTTAGCATTAGGCCCATGAAGTCTGAACCGGCAGGGTAGCGGGTTGCTTCAATATGGGTGTTATCGCTTAAATGAATGCCGGAGCCGATGGCGATGCCTTTAGACATGTCCTTGGTGCTACCGGGCACGCGAACCACAATCAATGACTCAGCATTTGTTCTAACGCGCTTACCAAGTTCGTCGGAGATTTTCGGCAGAGAGCCGTTGTCTTTGAGCTTGAACAGTAGCTCTTGTGTGCCCAGCGAAGAGCCTGCAAATATGAGTGACTTGCAGTACCAAACGCGCTTTCCGATGCCGAAATAGAGCCCGCGAAAATTAGAAGGCACCGTCGTGATTTCATAACCATCCGCGCCATCAGCGCAGTTATTTATCGGCTTAACGCCAACCACTTTAGTTTCTGCGTGAACTTCTGCACCATTTTTTTCAGCGAGATACAGATAGTTTTTATCTAGCGTGTTTTTCGCGTTATAGCGACAGCCAACCATGCAGCCGCCACAGCCAATACAACTGTTTCGGTCTGGGCCTTCGCCGTTAAAGAAAGGGTCTGGATAGGATTGGCCGGGCACGTCACTGTCTTTGTCTCCGAAGAAAACACCGACATCGGTTTTGTACCACGTGTCGCCACAGCCATAGGCGTCGGCCATCTTTTTCAGGGCGAGATCTGCTGGTGCAACGATTCGGTTTTCGGTAACACCTAGCATTCGCTTGGCTGTTTCGTAATGGGTTGGCATGACTTTATGCCAATCGTTTAGGCCAGCCCAAGCGCCGTCATCCCAGACATGATCTGGCGGCACTAATAGGGTGTTTGCATACGTTATTGAGCCGCCGCCAACTGCGTTGCCATGCAAAATAACAACATGCCGAAAAAACGACATATTGAAAAACCCGCGAAGGCCAAGCATAGGGCGCCATATCCACGAACTGAGCTGCCAATTGTTCTTTGGTAGGTTTTCTGGAGTCCATCGGCGACCCATTTCCATTACGGCAACGGAGTAGTTTTTCTCCGTTAAGCGATGGGCAGATACGCTGCCACCAAAGCCTGAGCCAACCACAATATAGTCGTAGTCATACTGCTGATTTTTATTATTTGTTGTCATTTTGGTGTCCGATAGTTCCTTAAAGCTTCGCCATTATTTTTATAATGCATAGGCCAGTTTGCGGCTTAATGCTTGACGCCGCTTGACTATTTGCGCCATTTTAATCGGCCTTGAAGTGGCTATAAAAATTTATGATAAACACTGAGAAGACAGAGCGGGTGCCAGGGGTTTTTGCCAGCCGGCTATATGACTATTTACAGTCAAGGGGAGAGCAGCCTCAAGTTGTCTTAGGTCAGCTTTACAGGGCCGTGGATAATTCAGACCCACGCGGGATTCGGGTAAAGCTCTGGAGTGACATGCTTACCTTAGCGGTAAGTCACTTTAATGAGCCCGATTTAGGTTTAAATGTCGCCGAGACGATTAAGCCGCACCATTTAGGCACGCTGGGTTATTTAGCCACCGCTTGCCCAACATTGGCCGAGGTAATTAAGCGCTTAGATAGGTATCAGCGGCTTGTCTATGACGTGGTCTCCATGAGCACACGCTCGGCGCCAGATCATGTCGATTTGGTTTGGGATACCACTATTTTTGATCCCGGCAGATTGGTTAACGAGACAGGTCTTGCAATAGTCATACAGCTTGGCCGCGCGTTAATTGGAAGGCGAGAGGTAGCAACGCTGATCACGATTCCAGGGCCGCCGCCTGAAAATATTGAGCCCTATCTAGAATGGTTCGGTTGCGAGGTGCAGTTTGGCGCGAGTGAGGCGCTGATTCGAGTGAGTAGAGAGGCAATGCAGATACCGCTGATGGCGGCTGATGCAAATGTGGTGGCTGTGATGGAGCGACATGCCATTCAGCTGCTCGATAATACGCCGACCATTGAGCCGGTTATTGCGCAGGTGCGTCAGGCTATTGCAAGAATGCTGCACGATGGCGAGCCTGATTTAACAGCGGTGGCCGTAAAGTTGCACAGCTCGACCAGAAGCTTGCAGCGACTTTTAAATAGTGCAGATAGCAGCTTCCGCGCCGAACTGGCTATGGTGCGCCAGTGCTTGGCCGAAAGTTATCTGCGTGACCGCGGGCTATCTATCGCTGATATTGCCATGTTGCTTGGCTACTCCGAGCACAGCGCATTTTCACGAGTCTATAAAGGCTGGACGGGAATATCCCCTGCTGACAGGCGAGCGAGCATCACTTCAAACTAGTTGATTGCGGTAAATGGGCATTGATCTCGACACTAATATGAGCCAATGCGTGGTGATGCGTCAGAGCCTGCTTCACCTCATCGACGGATAAAGGGTGTTCAGCGACGACGCTGACAATGCAGGCATATTGCTTCTGCGCAACGCGCCAAACGTGAAGGTCAGTGAGCTCGGCGCGTGGGCTCATTGAGGCGATAGACTTCTCAATGGCTTTGACGATCGGCGCATCCATTTCAGCGTCAAGCAAGACGCGGCTAGTGTCGCGAATTAGGCCATAAGCCCAAAAGCTCACCAGTGCGGCACCAACGATTCCCATTGTGGGATCAAGCCAGTCGGCACCCCAGAATTTGCCGCCTATAAGGGCGATGATGGCGAGCACAGAGGTGGCGGCGTCGGTAATGACGTGGATATAGGCTGAGCGTAGGTTTAGGTCATGATGCTCGTGGCCATGTTCGTGATCATGATCGTCGTGCTCATGCGCGTCATGGCTGTGGCCATGCGTATGGTCATCTCGCAATAGCCATGCGCAAACAATGTTTACCACCAGACCAAGGCTGGCTAGGGCAATGGCCTCGTTATAGAAAATTGGGCTTGGTGAAAGCAGGCGTTCACATGACTGGAAAAGCATTAGGCCGGCAACGAGTATCAATAAAATCGCGCTGGTGTAACCACCCAATATTTCTATTTTCCAGGTGCCAAAGTTGAAGCGGCGATCGTTGGCGTAGCGCCTTGCGGCGGCATAGGCCAGCAAAGATAAGCCTAAGGCGAGCGTGTGTGAGCTCATATGCCAGCCGTCGGCGAGCAGGGCCATGGAGTTGTATATCCAGCCGCCAGCAATTTCTGCGCACATCATTATTGCGGTGATTATGACGACGATAAGCGTTTTGCGTTCGGCCGATGGGTTACCTTCGTGGAAGCTGTGGCCGTGCGAGAATAGGGAAGCGCTTGCTAAGTTGGACATTAGATCTGCTCGTGAAGGGTTATTTCAATATACTATACCCCAGTATTGTATTTTACATAAAGGACGGCGTGCTATGGCTCATATGCATCAGAACAATAAAAAGCTCTTAACGAGAATCCGGCGCATAAAGGGCCAGTCGGAAAGCTTGGAGCGCGCTATTGAGAGTGGGGCCGAATGCGCCGCCGTATTGCAGCAAGTAGCGGCAATTCGCGGCGCAGTGAATGGTCTGATGACAGAGATATTAGAAGGACATATCCGCGAGCATTTAGGCCCAGTTGATGTCACGCCGGAGGAGCGTAGCAAGGACGTTGAGCAGGTGGTTGCGGTGCTGCGCTCGTATCTTAAGTAGGCATCAAGCAGGGCTGCTAAACCTTAATACTTTGCCAGTTACCCTTGCGCCAAATATGGCTAAAAATACTAACTTGTATTGCGCGGTACGCTACTTGTAATAGCCAAATGGCCATCAGGCCGCCACCCCATACCGGCCCAATGAGCCAGGCTAATGGCAGAAATACGCACCATTGCATGAGCAGCGAAACCTGCATTACGGCTTTGCTAGCGCCAACGCCAAATAGCGCATTCATCAAAATCATGCCAACGCCATCGAAGGCAATGAAGAGGCCGATGATGCGCAGTGGCCAGATCGCTAGCTGCATCGTTTCAGTCTCATGAATAAACACAGATAGCAGCAGTTCGGGCACGACCACCATGGGGATACCCAGCACCGCGAGCAAATAAAAGCCGATCTTGCTGACATCCCAGCCCCATTGCTTGGCATCGGCGATATTACCTTTGCCCATGGCCTGGCCTGCTAGCGTGGCCGCCGTGAGCCCAAGTGCTATGCCCGGCAGTAGCGCCACCAACATGATATTTACCAGCACATTGCCGGCAGCTAATTCGGCGGTGCCCACTTTGCCAATAATCCAAAATAATGCGGTAAGTCCTGCGGCAAAAAAGAACTGCTGAATGGAGGAAGGTATCGACAGGCGCAGCATGCTAACGAGTACGTTTTTACTCGGTAGGGCGTGTAAAAAGCTGTGCGCAGATGCATGGCGATGGCCAAGAAAAAAGTAGATGGCGGTGCCAGTGGCTAGCGAGAGCGTCGTGCCAAGACCGGCACCATAGACGCCTAGAGCGGGAACGCCCGCGTGACCATAAATGAGCACGTAGTTGAGGCAAATGTTGAGCACATTCATGATCAATAAAGTACGGAAGTACAGCTGTGGCATGGAGATGCCGTTCCAATAACCCCGAAACGCGAAGTTCATGCCCACGAAAATCATGCCGATAAGGCGCACTTGCAGGTACTCAGTGCCCAATGGCTGCACGGCGAGGTCATCCACTAAATAGGGAAAAAGCCATGGCGTGAGCAAATAAAACAGAATCGATAACGGCAGCCCAATCGCGACAGCCAGCAGTAAGCCGCCATTGAGCGGGCCTGCCATGATGGCCTCGTTGCCTTCACCTTTACGCCGAGCTGCAGTTGCCTGCACAGCGGTCGATAAGCCTAGGATGATCGAGATGCACATGAAGTTTGCGAAGCCGGCAATACCAACCGCCGCCAAGGCATTCGCTCCCAACGACCCGACCATGGCGGTATCGACCAAGTTCATGATGTTTTGCGAAGTCATGCCGCCAATAATTGGTAGCGCCAAGGTAAGAATAGTGCGGCGACGATCGGGCGACATGAGCTACCTAATGGTGAGTGTGTAAATACTAATTAGATCCAAACTCATTGTGTGAGTGATGAAGTCTTTCAATGGAAACTCACTCTTCATATAGTGCTCGACGTACTCTGGCAGTTCGCTGCTACGGTAGCAGCTCATCAGTGCTTTATGGAACCAGACTGATGACGACATTTATGACGCCTGAACGTGTGTGGGAAATTTGGCTAAATGCAGACTGTGATAGGTCGATAATTCGGCCTCTAATGAAGGGGCCTCGGTCGTTAATTCTTACGACGACGCTGTCGCCATTTTCAGTATTTGTAACCTTTACCTTAGTGCCAAAAGCCAGACTTCTATGAGCGGCGGTGTGCTTGTCTTGTTGATACAGCTCGCCGCTAGCCGTTTTACGGTTTTGGAATTTATCGGCGTAGAAAGAAGCTTGCCCAGAGGCTGTAAAGCCAGCACTTTTAGTGGGTGCTGTGCTACAGCCAAATAAGCTTAAACAGGCCATAAACGTAAATAGCGTGATTCGTATTTTCTTCATAGCGTATTCCTGATGGTTAACTTGCCAGCACCGAGTCATGCTAGTTTTCTGGGTGTAAGCTTCAACGATCCACATGTTAAAAATGGGTGAGCAAATATGGCAACACATCACGCAGCTGAAGGCGAGGTCGTATGCCTCAAGACTTGGGCGAATGACTTAGCTGTCGAGAAATCAAAGGTGATAACGAAAACATCGGGGCTCGAGCTTGCGCGGCTCGTGATCGATGCTGGCACCAATATGCATCATTCGACCTATTGTAGTGTGAATGGCCCGATAGTGATTCAATGCATAGAGGGTGAGGTTATATTAAAAACGACGAGTACAACCAGCGCCATCAAGCCTGGCGAGCTAGTGTACTTAAATGGCGGCACAGAGCATGCGCTTGTTGGGGTTAAGCGGTCAGTTGTTCTGCTGACGATCGTATTAGCCCCGGCTGTAGCGGAGGAATGATTAGCAGTGGTGTGCATCTCTTGAAACTACTCGCTGCCCAGCCTGTTTAGGATGGGGCAGTCGGGTCGATTATCGCCATGGCAGGCAGTTGCAAGCGCCTCAAGTGACGCTCGCATTTCTTGCAGCTGCGTGATGCGAGCATCGAGCTCATCTATATGACGGCTGGTTAGCTGCTTTACTTCAGCACTGGCTCGACCTTTATCTCGCCACAACGATAGCAGCTCAGCAATCTGATCTAATGAGAAGCCCATATGCCGTGCGCGCTTGATGAAGCGTAGCTCGTGCACAGCTTCATTCGAGTAGATCCGATAGCCTGCGTTCGTGCGAGGTGATGCAGCGATCAAGTGGATTGACTCATAATGTCGAATCATCTTGCTTGTTACGCCTGCCTGACGAGCCGCTTCACCAATATTCATTTTTCTGCCTTCGATGGCTTCCATGTCTTTAGCAATAAGGCGTTGGCGACAACGCTAACGCTTGAGAAAGCCATGGCAGCACCGGCAATGACAGGGCTTAAATAACCTAGCGCAGCCAGCGGAATACCGACTGTGTTATAGGCAAATGCCCAAAATAAGTTTTGGCGAATTTTCGTCCACGTCAATTGTGAAATCTCAATGGCTTCTGCGATCAAGCTCGGGTCGCCGCGCATTAGGGTCACTTTGGCTGTGTGCATGGCAACGTCGCTACCATCGCTCATCGCCATGCTGATATCTGCCGCCGCTAGTGCAGGAGCGTCGTTAATGCCATCACCCACCATGGCCGTCACGCCTCGTGCTTTAAGGCGAGTGATCTCCTGCGCTTTCTCATGTGGTAATACTTCAGCCACCACATGATCAATGCCAAGCTGCTTGGCCACGGCATTGGCACTGCCTTTATTGTCCCCTGTAATCATCACGGTCTCTATACCGAGCTGCTGCAGACGACGTATAGCGGAAAATGCCTCGGGCTTGATTTGATCACGAAAGGCCATAAAGCCGAGCAATGCTGAGTCAGTCACGCGCGCTAGCCAAGAGATAGTACAACCTTCCGCCTCTAATGCTTCGGCCTTGGCTTTCAGCGGCGACATGTCGACATGACTCTCCTCCATGAGCTGCCTATTACCCAGCAAGTACTCAATGCTATTCACGCTGCCAGATACACCTCGACCAGCTATGGCGCGGCTATTGCTAGCACTCAGCAGCTGTAGTTGGTCTTTCTCTGCCGCTTTCATCACGGCATGAGCTAATGGATGGTCGCTATCGCTTTGAAGGCTGGCGGCTATAGTTAGCATGTCATCTGTAGCAGCCACGCTTTCTTGGGCAACGAGCTCAGGTTTACCGAGTGTCAAAGTGCCTGTTTTATCGAAGGCAATAATCTGCGTGCTATGCGTTATCTCTAAGGCTTCTGCATCCTTGATCAAAATCCCTCGCCGAGCAGCAACGCCGGTGCCCACCATCACGGCAGTAGGCGTGGCAAGACCCAGCGCGCAGGGGCAGGCGATAACTAAGACTGCGACGGCATTGATGATGGCAATTTCGATGCTATTGCCCGATAACCACCAAGCAAAAAAGGTGAAGGCGGCAATAGCTAAAACGGCGGGGACAAAGATCGCACTGACTTTATCGACTTGGCGCTGAATGGGAGCTTTTGCAGCCTGCGCATCCTCAACCATCCTGATAATGCGAGACAGCAATGTTTCAGAGCCAAGCAGCTGCACGCTTACTAGCAGCAAGCCATCGGTGCTTATTGAGCCGCCCACCACTTGGTCATCAACGCCTTTTACTACGGGATGACTTTCGCCAGTAAGCATGGATTCATCGACTAAGCTTTGGCCTTCTGTGATGACGCCATCGATTGGAATACGCTCGCCAGGGCGAATGGCAACGATGTCGCCTAGCTTGATTTCAGATAAGGGAATTTCCCGCTCTTGGCCATCTTGGCGAATGCGCGCGGTATCTGGGCGTAGCGCCTGCAGTGCGCGAATCGCTTCTGTGGTCTGTTGTTTCGCTCTGCTTTCCAGCCATTTGCCCAACATGACCAGCGTGATCACGACTGCCGATGCTTCAAAGTAGACCTGATCGTGCGCCGCACTCGATACCATTAGGTGGTACACGCTGAGGCCATAAGCTGCCGACGTGCCTATTGCTACTAGCAGGTCCATATTGCCTGTCCGCGACTTTAACGCACCCCAGGCAGCGCGATAAAACCGAGCGCCTAAGATGAACTGCACCGGCGTGGCTAATAGCCATTGCAGGGTGACCGGCAGCATCCAGTCATATCCGAATGGCGCTACCAGCATGGGAACGACTAAAGGCAGCGTGAGTAAGATTGCAATAAGCAGATGCTGCTTTTCACGTGCATGGCGATTACTCACCTCGGGGCCTGCATTGTCCTCAACGAGCCTAGCTTGGTAGCCAATATTCACGATCGCCTCAATGAAGCGTGTTGGCGAGGCGCTGCCTTTCATGCGGATATGGGCTTTTTCAGTGGCTAAATTAACCGTTGCCGACTCAACCCCGTCGACAGCGGAGAGCGCCTTTTCAACACGGCCGGCACAAGATGCGCAGGTCATGCCATCGACAAAAAGATCTAGCTCATTCATGGTTTTATCACTGCCTATCTCGCTTGAGAGTTTGTTCATATGAGGCTCCTTGAGTCGGCTATCGTATTTGGCTACTACACCTGTTTATTGCACATCAAAGCCGACGTTTTTAATTGCGCTAGCTAGTAGCTCATACGCTAGAGATGACTCAATTTTCACCTGAGCTTGTGACAGGTCAACGTTAACAGATGCGTTGGAGTCGATCGCATGAATGGCCGTAGTGATTTTCGCCACGCAGCTACCGCAGCCCATTCCTGAAACTTTAAATGTATGCATGGTGTCTCTCCGATGAGTCGCAATGCGCGGCCTCAGCTGGCCGCATCCTTAAGATCAGGCTTTCCATAGTGGTAAGGTCAAGCGGATTTTAAAATTACCGTGAATTAGAACGCCGCCCCAGCCAGTTGGCGATAGGTTGTGCGCTGGCGCCATGCAATACGATGCTCATCAGCACGGTTAATACGACGACGGATATTAGCTGCTCGAATCCGGGTAAATTAAATTGCTCATCGATCACTAATACAAACAAAATTGATGCCAGTCCGCGCGGCCCAAACCAGCCGAGTGCGAGCTTATGTGCAGTTGGCATGCCAGTGCCTATTAATGACAGCCATATCGGTAGCATGCGCACTGCCGTCAAGAAACTTAGTGCTAGAAGGATGGTTTGCCAGCTGATATGGCTAAGGCCAATGGGCAATAAAATGGCGCCGAAAATGATGAAGGTCAGGATAGTGAGAATTTGACCTTCGCCCTCTACAAACTCGACGATGAAGTCGCGCTCGCTAGTGAGTGTGTTGCCCAACGTTAGCCCACCCACAAAGGCGGCGAGAAAGCCATTGCCACCTAGCTGTTCGGCGGCGGTAAAGCACAGTAGCGCGCCGGCGAGCACGGCAATGCCGCGGCTAGGGGGCGACACATAGCCATTGATAATGCAGCGATCTAGCAAACGAGCGAGGATGTAGCCAATGCCACCACCAATGAGTGGGCCAACAATGAGCTGTAGTGCAACGAATTGAAAAAGGCTTTCAGGCGCATCGTTGATGTAGGTGCCGGTAGCCTGCGCTGCCAATATTGCCGACATCATAATAACGGGTGCTGCTAGGCCATCATTCAGACCGCTTTCTACATTAATGCCTTCGCGCACGTGCTCTGGCACTTTAGGGCTAGCTAAAATGGGTTGCGCCAACGCGGCGTCGGTGGGCGTTAAGATCGCCGCTACCAGCAATGCCAGCACGAGTGGTACTTCGGGTAATAGCCAGTGCACTACTGCGGTGCCTAACGCGATTGTCAGTGGCATGCCAACCAGCAACATGCGAGCCGGTGTGGCGGCATGCCGGCGCAAGCTCGATAGTCGCACGCTGGCGGCATCGCTAAACAACACTAGTACCAGCGTGAACTCGGCAAATATATGAAGCAGCTTGCTATCAACCCGAATATCGAGAAGCCCTGCGCCAGCCTCACCCAATAAGTAGCCAAAGCCAACAAATAGCATGGGCAATGTCAGCAGAGTTTTTGATAAACGCTGAGAGATCAGTGCCCAGGCGACTATGCCAACGCAGATGGTAATAATTTGCCAGTTCACGCGCAGTTACACCCCAAGACTAGATCACATATTGTTTTTCAGATTAGCAGCAATGAGCTTGCGCTATAGCGTCTTAATGCAATAACTACTCGGACCAAGCCGCATAAGTACTAGATCTTCTTCCTAACGCTACTGGGCGCCATACCTGTCCAGCGTTTGAATGCTCGGCGAAAATCGCGGGCATCATTGAAGCCAAGTTCGTTGGCGATGGCGGTGATAGAGAGTATTTTATCGATCACAAGGCGCATAAGGGGGCAGTGGTAGTTCACTGCATAGAGGGCGAGATTAGATTGAAACGCCTAGTGCTACTAAGTCTATAAAATCAGGTCAGCTAGTATATTTAAATGGCTGTTTAAATTAAAAATTAGTTTTTTAGTATCTCATTAAGGCCAGTATTTTGCTTTATCAGGGATAACGAAACGAACCCCACCTCGTGGATCTGGCATGTCGTCAGAGTGTCTTGGAATTATATGCAAGTGGATGTGCTTCATCGTTTGTCCTGCCATTGGCCCGTCATTGATTCCTATGTTAAAGCTATCTGTCGAGTACTGTAGGGCAAGCTCGCCGCGGTGCTTGAAGAGCATTTCATCCATGCTTCTACGTTCGGCTTTAGTCGTTTCAAAGTAACTTTCAATATGACGATTTGGAATTATCAGCGTATGGCCTCTGGCTACTGGAAAGCCATCACGTATTACAAATACCCACTCATCTTGATCAATAATTTGCTCGGCACGGATATGGCAAAAAGGACAATGATGTGTTGCCATAAATATCTCCAAGATTAATTAAAATTTAATATAGATGCATCAGTATGTTTATCACGATAAAGGCTGTTTAGTGAATGGGAGTTTGGTGAACAAGAACAACCTCCATGTACTTTATTTGTATTAATAGAGAAAGCTCACAGGTCAAGCAGGCTTTCATTCAGTTAGGTAGCTATCTGAAATACGGCGCCAAATTTCATGGCCCACCATGTCGTAGTGTTTCACTACTGTCAGGCAGGCTCTGCGTTCGGCTTCGTCTACCAGAGGCGGCGGCAATAAGGGGTCATAAATCATTTGGCGAATCGCAGCCTCACCAATCAAGAACGATTCACGTGCGGCCTCTTCGAGTTCCAGTGCTTCAATTTTTGAGAGCGAATGCTCTAGTCGTTCTCTGATCTGTTTGTAGCCAATAGTAAGGCTTTGGCTATTCCATAGTTTGCGAGCCTGGGCTTCGCGCTCTTCATCTAGCTCACAAGCCTTCAGTACTATTGCATCTTGTTCGAGTCCCAGCCGACGTAGTCGCTGACGAATGACTTCGAGCCCATCGACCAGATTGTCTGGTCTGACATAAATGTCTCGATCGAGCTCCTGGAAGCCCAGAAGATTTAAGGCACGCTGGCGTTTAGCCAGAGCGGTGCGATTTGTGCGACCCAGCATTCCAGAGCAGACCATGATCCAGGCCCCAGTCCACTCTTTTAGACGCTGCTCTATGGTCTTCCATGACCCCAGCTCGCGGGCGAGCTCCGCTGCTGCTGGACCCAGTTGGTACGCGCCGCGACCGATTGCCTCGATTTGACCAGCTCCGCTTAAGCGAGCGAGTGCCACGCGTACACTACTAGGAGGAATGCCAAACAAGGCACAGGCCTCGACTGCTTCGCGAGTCAAGAGAGGTCGGCCTTCTGCTGCTAGTAATATGTTTAAAATCAAATCTTTAGGGCTTGCTGTGTTCATTTTCTTCATAGGAGTAGGCTCAATAGTTGTGGCATCCAGCACTCCATGAGAGGAAAGCCAAGCATCAGCTACTTAACGTTATTGTTAGAGGCGTATGCTTTAACGCTACATGTTATATATTTATAGTGCCTTATATGAAGCTGTATTATTTAGGCAAAGTGCACTTGGGATGGTCATTACTACAAGTTTGAATGCCATTTCTCTCGCTATTAGGCATTTGCCGATGTGAGCTTTTGGGGCACTTTTCTCTACGGATTTGAATGTGCGTACTAACAGAGGTGGCCCCATAGATGCGCTGCTTTTTCCTTTGATGGAACCTGCTTTCATCCCTTAAATGAAGACATGCCAAAATCACCAAAAGGTTCATCGCGCTCTCGAACGGCTTGCTTGAAGCCAGCCTCGGCGGCCCGTTGCTGAAAGGCATAACCTTCTTGCGTGTGACGCGTAATGCCATCAAATACGGTGCCAAGAATTTGAGTGGTGTGTAGGCCTTGCTGCGAAACGGATTGATTCAGCAGCAACTTCATCATCACCAACTGATTAATCGGCATACGCGCAATGCGCTCCAGCAGGATCTCAAAGCGCTCATCAAGCTGCGCAGCCGGCGCAGACTCTATCGCCAACCCCCACTCTTGAGCCTCTTTGCCAGACAAACAGTCACCGGTAAAAAGCAGGCGCTTAGCTTTCTCTAAACCCAATCGATAAAACCAAATGGAGGTCGTTGGTGAGCCCCAAACACGGGCTGGCGGATAGCCAATTTTGGCATCATCAGCGATTACCAATAAATCCGAGCACAGTGCCATATCGGTCCCACCCGCCACACAAAAGCCGTGCACCTTGCAGACCACCGGCTTATCGCTGTGAAACAGGCTCATGAAGCCTTTCACATTGCGACTCATGCCCTGATAGTCGATAACCGGGTCCCAGGTTTGGCCGGGCAGATGGTTTTGCATCTGCACGATGGGGTCTGCGGGAGAGCCTGGGGGCAAGTCACTCTGACTCAGATGCTCGAAGCTCAGTGACTCGGCACTGTCGACCAAATCATAGCCACCACAGAAGCCAGTTCCATTTCCAGCGAGCGCAATCACATGCACGCTAGGGTCAAGATTGGCGCGCTCAACACAGGCAGCCAACTCGCGAGGCATATCCATCGTGATGCCGTTGCCGCGAGCGGGGCGATTGAGTGTGATTCGAGCGATACGGCCAGTAACCTCAAAAGTCATTGTTTTCAAATTATTCATACGAGTGCTCCACGGATTGGCAACAAAGCTACGGTAAATTTATTTTTCAAAAATACATTGTAATGATACTTGAAATCTAATTATATGTCTCTTGATGAAGCAATTCATCCAGTAGCCTGTCGGTAGCTTCATGCTCGACAGACTGCTGAGTTGGCTCTTAGTTATTGAGATGCCATGACAATGGTGTCTGCTAAGAAAAGCATGAGCGCGGCATTATTTTCAGACACACGTATTCTTAGTGCATAACATCAAATTGAGGTGGTCATCATGCCAAGTGCATACAATCCAAAAGCTATTCATCAGAAGGGGGCAAGCTTTCCCGTGCGGCGCATGGACTTTGATTTCACAGGAATCAATAAGTACTTTATTAATAATGATCCAGTGCCCTCCATGCTCTGGCTGGCTTTTCAAGCTTACTTTCCTGAAGGCGAAGCCTTCTTTGTAGATTCTGTGCGTGATATGCGTGATCAAGTTAAGGGCGAGCTACTCCAAAAGAATGTCAGCGCCTTTATTGGTCAAGAAGCTATGCATGGTAAAGAGCACTATGTGGCTAACGAAGAGGCGAGAAGACAAGGTATTGATGTCTCTGCGCTAGATAGAGCCACAGCAAGAGTTAGAAGGCTTGGAAATAAACACTTGTCGAAGAGATTTCGTTTGGCGTTAACCGCAGCGGCAGAGCATTTCACTGGTGTGATTAGCAGCCAAATAGCCAAGAGAGATGACTTTAGGGCAAGCATTGTTGACGACAGAATTAAGGCATTAATTCTCTGGCACGCCATGGAGGAGACGGAGCATCGCGCAGTAGCTTTTGATGTCTATCAAAGCACGGGAGGAGGCTATTTTACACGTGCGTTGGCCATGACAGTTGTGTCGATAGGCATTACCCCAACAGTGCTTTTTGGCATGATCGTTTGCTTGCGCCAAGACAGGCAACTTTCTAATTTAGCCTCTTGGAGCCGCTTCTTAAAAAGCTATTGGGGCTCTAACGGCTTTTTTTCCGAACTGCTTCCAGAGCTACTTCACTACTATCGATTAGATTTTCATCCTAATGACTTAGATGCGCAGGTTATTTTGCATACTCTCCGAAGTGAGTTATGTGCTGAGCAGTAGATTCGATGTGGCAATCAGTCTATTTGATTTAGAAAGCCTGTCTCGTAGATTTAAATCACCGAGACAGGCTTTCTAATTTCAAATGAACCATGCGGCAGTATTTAACTCAGTAGCTTTTTTAACTAATCGTTGAGCCTTATTTATTCAAAAATAAAAAACTCTGGGCTAACCAGTTTTTTCGATGAAATTATATCTGTTGAGGAAACAGGAGGCTTTAAACCCAATCCAATTTTCCACTATCCTTCGAGCGCTGCCCCGGCTAAAGGAGCAGCGACTGTATCTATCTACTTGTTGAAATGAATAACAGTGCGGATGCTTTCGCCTTTGTGCATTAGCTCAAATGACTCGTTAATCTGATCCAGGTTCATCGTGTGAGTGATGAAGTCTTTTAGTGGAAACTCACCTTTCATATAACGCTCGACGTATTCTGGCAGTTCGCTGCGACCTTTGACGCCGCCAAATGCTGAGCCACGCCAGACTCGACCGGTGACTAGCTGGAATGGGCGAGTTGAGATTTCCTGCCCGGCACCGGCAACACCAATAATAATCGACTCGCCCCAGCCTTTGTGGCAGCACTCAAGCGCAGAGCGCATGAGATTTACATTACCTATGCACTCGAACGAGTAGTCAACACCGCCATCAGTCATCTCTACTATGACATCCTGTATAGGCTTGTCATGGTTTTTCGGGTTAATAAAGTCAGTTGCGCCCAGCTTCTTCGCTAACTCAAACTTACTTTCGTTGATATCGATAGCGATAATACGGCTGGCTTTAGCCATCGTTGCCCCGATGACTGCTGACAGCCCAATGCCGCCAAGACCAAAGATAGCGACAGTAGCGCCTTCTTCAACTTTCGCGGTATTCATTACCGCACCCATGCCTGTTGTGACGCCGCAGCCGAGTAGGCAGACCTCTTCTAGGGGCGCTTCCTTATTCACTTTTGCCAAAGAAATTTCAGGCAATACGGTGTATTCAGAAAACGTTGAGCAACCCATATAGTGAAAAATAGGCTGGCCATCTTTGTAAAAGCGTGTGGTTCCATCCGGCATAAGACCCTTGCCCTGTGTCTCGCGAATTTTCTGACACAGATTGGTTTTCCCAGAGAGGCAAAACTTACATTCACCACACTCAGGCGTGTATAGCGGAATGACATGGTCACCTACCGCTACGCTGGTAACGCCTTCGCCAATTTGTGCGACGATGCCGCCACCTTCATGACCCAAAATGACAGGGAAAATCCCCTCGGGATCATCCCCCGATAAAGTAAATGCATCGGTATGGCATACACCACTAGCAATAACTTTTACTAGTACCTCACCTTTGCGCGGCAGCATGACATCCACTTCCTCTATAGACAGTGGCTGGTTTGGGCCCCAAGCAACTGCAGCTCGTGATTTAATAAATTGATCTGACATAGGAGTTCGTACTCTTTAGTTTATGAGCTTTTCTCCTCTATTTTGGCTGACCTCAGCCGCCACAGGCAGGAGCATTTTTGAGCTTATGATGGTCATTATATTTATTCCTGAAGAAGTGATAGTGTGCGTCTTTGGTAAAATACCTTTGCGTATGAGTAATAATCATGAAGTGGGATGGCATTACTGAATTTGTATACGTTGCAGAGTATGAGAGCTTTACCCGAGCCGCAAAAGAAATGGCCATTTCGACGGCTCAAGTCAGTCGGCAAGTTAGTGCTTTAGAGAAAAGACTGAACATAAAGCTGCTTTACCGCACAACTCGCAACGTATCGCTAACGGAGGAGGGGCGTGTTTATTATCAACACTGTCGTAGTGTTCTCGACAGCTTAGATGCAGCTGAGCAGGCCGTGAGCAACTTAAGCTTGAAGCCACAAGGTATGATTCGGCTGACGGCCCCTGTTACTTATGGAGAGCAGCAATTACTGCCTTTAGTAAATGACTTCATGGTGCAATACGGCGACATTGAGGTGTCGGCTTTTCTGAGCAATCAAAATATTGATCTAATTGAAGGCGGTTTTGATTTAGCAATACGAATCGGCAAGCTGAGCGACTCTACCATGATGGCGAAAAAGCTAAGCCATCGAACAAATTTCGTCTGTGCTTCACCATCTTATATTGATCAGTACGGCATGCCGTACTCCTTAACGGAGCTTAGTAAGCATAACTGCCTGCTAGGTACTCTGGACTACTGGCACTTCAAGGAGTTGGGTAAAGATAGGAATGTTCGGGTGGTCGGTAAAATTCGCTATAACAGCGGCTACAGCTTAGTGGATGCCGCGTTAAAAGGCCTAGGCGTCGTGCAGCTACCGGACTATTACGTTAACAAGCATCTAGAGTCGGGCGAGCTGATTACATTGCTCGATAATTACCGAGAGCCCGAAGAGGGGATCTGGGCTGTGTATCCTCACAATCGACACTTATCACCGAAAATACGATTGTTAGTGGACTATTTGGCAGAGCGGTTACTGTAGTTGCTCTACTGTTTGTATCATCGAGTGCCTTTTCGGTTTGTGGCGAGCGGTGGTTGCTGAGAGGCGAAAGGTTCAATTATTGCTGTGCTTGGAAGTTAACTTGTCAGCGCCCCCCGGCTCACGTTCTGCCACTTTTTCGGCGATAAGCCACTGCCTTGCAAAAAAAAGTGGTTAAACGAGCTTTGCTCCTTGAAGCCTAGTAACTGACTGATCTGCAGAATGCTTAAATTCGAATACTGCAGATAATCCTGAGCATGATGCAAGCGAACATCGGCCAGTAGCTGTTGATAACTGGTTCCCTGTTGCTTTAGCTGCAGCTGCAAGCTGCGCTCGCTTTGCCCAAGAATAGCGGCTATTTGAGGGAGCTTTGGGCTGTTTAGTAGGTTCTTTCCAATATGGTTTTTCACCTGATCAACGATTTGCCCTGCAGTAGATTCGGCAACGGAAGGGCGAGCTATGTTCTTTAAAGGCCAGGCCAATACGTCAGCTGCAAACATCATGCTGTTATGGCTTTGGCTGAATCGGCACTGGGCTCGAAATCCTTGCTGGTACTTTGCTTCCTGATGGTTTTCGGGCCTTGCATGAATAAAGCACACTTCCATTACGGGTATCAGCCGCCCCGTCAGCTGTTCTGCCAGATGAATAATTCCCGAAAGTACGCTTTCGCACACTAATCGCGCAGCCTTGTGCTGCTGGAAATGGGCTCGCCAGATCAGTCGAATATTTCCACCGTCAGATTCAATGCGAGAGGTGCCCAGCCGATGTACCAGTCGCTCAAGAGCCATCACCTGATGCAATGCATGGCCTAAGGTCAGAGATTTTGCGCGCAGATTGACGAGGGCCTCACCTAGCACGTCGAAGTTTTCCAAGCCTGCATTTTGACCCGCCTTTATACCGAGCAAGGGATCATGAAGAAGCTCGCTTGCGCTAAGGCAAAGTCGAAAGTAATCCTCTACTGCGACAATTTCCGGAGGGTTAATCATCCATAAATCGCTAACTGAAATAGCATCAGCAAGGGCAGATAAGCGGCCGCCTTGTTGAAGGTAAGCCACGAGAATGGGCTGAATATACGCTCCAACCACAAAGTTTAGCGGGTGATTTCGAGAGGCGTCTGACTCTGGTTTGCTGATGGTTTTTATCGCCTTTTAGTAATTTTTATTCGTAATCAAACAATTAAGCTACGTTATAGCAGGCTAGGATGCTTTTCAATCAGCGAGTCATAGATCCCAACACAATTATAGAAGGGGTGGTATATGGGCAGCGTTCTCAAAACCAGCACGATTGAAAGCAGCATCATCAAGCCGATCAAGCATTTCGAAGAGGCTCGAAAGTGCAATACTGCGCACTATCGGCTGGAAGCCATGCGTAAAGCGGCGATCAGCTTCCGTGATGACATGCTGGCAAAGCCTCAGGCTAGGTTTTATCAAAGCATGGGGTTAATCCGCGTGCCGTACCCCAGCAAATACGCTTTTCTGAACTGCAATGTTATCCCTAACCCCTATATCCATATTCTGAATCGCGTGTTTATTGTGCAAGTTGATAGTGAAGAAGGTGTGAAAACAATATTGCTGTCACCGTCAGATGCCGAAGCGAACGCAGAAACCCCGTACTTCAGGAAAGTGATCGACAAGGCTGGACCGCTCAAAGCGTTGGTTAGGAAGTTTCTCGCGCCTGAAATCAACACAGTCGAAGCGTGCTTAAAACAGGTTGGTTTGACGCCGGAAGACGTGGATTACATAAGCTATGACCATTTGCACACTCAGGACATTCGTCGCTGGTTGGGAGATAGCAAGAATCCAGGTTTGTTCCCCAATGCCAAGCTTCTGGTGATGAGAGAAGAGTGGACTGCGGCTAATTTCCTGATGCCACCACAGCTCGATTGGTACTGCCCCAATGGATTGGCGGGTGTTCCGGAAAGTCGCATTATTCAACTGGATGGAGATGTGATGATTGGTGACGGGCTGGCACTGATTCGTACGCCTGGCCATACCGTTGGAAATCATTCATTTGTGGCGCATACACCGGAAGGTTTGAAGGTAACCAGTGAAAATGGCGTTGGGCCAGATTGCTACGCGCCTCTGCATTCACGGATTCCTGGCCTGAAGAAATACGCGCAGCAAACCGGCATGGAAGTGATTCTGAATGGCAACACCCTTGAGGGCGGGCTTGATCAATACATTTCTATGGTGGTTGAGAAAACCATTGCTGGTAACCATCCGCTGTATACAGATTTCCCAAATATGGCGAACTCCTCCGAGCTAACCAGTTATTGGGGTTTTCCCGGGTACCGGCCAACCGTCACCTATGGCGATTTAAGCTTTGGTACTGTTTACAAAAAGAGGTCGCCTAATGTTGCGATAGCCGATTCGGTTTGCTTGGAGTCGTTATGAATATATTTGGATTGTGGGAGGGCTTTTATAACGATCCTTGGTTTTGGCAGTTTCCCATGGCCACACTGGCCATCAGCATGGCGGCTTTTTTGCTTGTCGCAACGCCTTGGACAATCGTTGCTTGGTTGGATCCCGTCTCGCTGAGAAAATATAAAATTCAACAGAAGCCGTTTGAGGTTAAAAAGTTTTTGCTGCCGTCTCTTGGGCGTATTCTTGTTAATAACGCTATTTTGGCTTCGCTGCTGGTGCTGAGCTGGCCGCTGCTAAAACATACTGCCGTGCACAACAACGAGCTGCCTATCTGGTATGTAATTTTGGCGCAATTGCTGTTTTTCGTGCTGCTAGATGATTTTCTGTATTACTGGATGCATCGTTACATGCACGAGAACAAGTGGTTGCTGAGGCATGTGCACAGCGTGCATCACAGGGTTCGTAACACCTGCGGTATCAACGGCAACTATATGCACTGGCTGGAGTATTCGTTAACCGCAACGCTGACCCTGATAGGCCCCATTCTTTTGGGAGCGCATCTGTATGTCGTATGGATTTGGGTAATTATCCGGCAAATTGAAGGTGCAGATGGCCACATTGGCTATGACATTCCCTGGAACCCGGTGCACTTGCTACCTGTGTACGAAGGCCCTGTTTATCACGATTTCCACCATGCTAAATTCAAAGGCAATTACGCTGGGTTTCTACCGTATCTTGATAAATACATGGGTAAAACACACATACCTGCGTACTTGAGGTATGTGCAAGGGAAGAAGAAAGGCTTAACAGCGGTAGAAATTGAGCAGCAGGAGAGTGTGCAACAAACAGCTGGGAAGACCGGCTAACGAGCACTGACAAGCCAACTCGTCAGTGCTCTATAGGCCTAAATAAGAGCCAAGGCCGAGCAAAATACCTAAGCCCATGATGGCAAAAATAGCGGCGACCACACGATGTATCCATGTGGTTGGTAATGAGCTGGCGAACTTGTTACCTAGAAGCACGGCGGGAGCATTGGCCAAGAGCATACCCACAGTGGTGCCAAGAACGACTGCGATAAAACTTTGGTACTGGGCGGCAAGCGCGACCGTGGCTATTTGGGTTTTATCGCCCATTTCAGCAAGGAAAAATGCGACGACGGTGGTGCCAAAAACGCCTAATGACACGAACTTGGCATCACCTTCGTCGAGCTTGTCGGGAATCAAAATCCAGATAGCCATGATAATGAAACCAATGCCGAGCACCCAGCGCAAAACCTCGGCATCTAATAGATGAGGAATCCACGAGCCAAGCGCACCGGCCATGCCATGGTTAAGCAGTGTCGCTACTAAAATGCCGAAGATGATGGGGGCTGGCTTACGAAATTTCGCAGCCAGCATAAAAGCCAATAGCTGGGTTTTATCACCCATTTCAGCAAGCGCCACGATACCGGTTGAGACTAAAAATGCATCCACGCTGGATTCCTAAAGAGAGTAAGTAGGGTCTAACTGCAGCGCATTGTCAGTGACTTATTGGAAGATATGCTCGATTGCATCGATAACCAAACCAGTCATGGCATTGAGTAGCAGAATATCTTCTCCAACACGCACCACATTTTCATCAAGGTAAAACGTAAGCAACATGACTCAACGCGAGGCTTGTATGGCAATCGCTTCGGCAATCTCGCAATAGGAATCTTCTTGCAGAAAGTGCTTTCCAGAGACCTTTTGGAATGACGTTAAATTAAGTGCATTCATCAGTGGAGGGGCATATTGTGCGCTTTTCAGCGCTGGATCTTCCATGCCCCAAATGATTTGAGCCGGAAAGGCTCGTACTGCGAGACTGGCTTTAATCGCGTGCTCAAACTCTTTTGTTCGATTGAATGAGGACATTATTTTCTGAAAAGCTCTGCCTCCATCTGGGCCTAACAATAACTGCCCATAAGCAGCCGCTTCATGACGGCTAATGTTATGCATGCCTTGTAGCTTCATCAAAAAGTAAAACAAGGGTGTTCGCGCCGACTGTAACCAAAGTCGACCAATGACAGGCCAAGCAAATGGTTCCATCGTCCAAGGGCGGTGGAAAGTCGACACATCGACCATGGTATTGAGCACCGTTAGAGACAATATTCGCTCTGGCAGTCTACGAATTAGATCGAAACCAATGGGGCCTGCAATATCGTGAACCACAAGATGGAAGCGGTCTATGCCAGCAGCATCCAGCGCTTTTACATACCATGCGGATAGCCCGCTCCAGCTGTAATCAAAGTTAGTCGGACGGTCGGCTAGCCCTAGGCCTGGCAAGTCTAGAGTTATCCCTTCAAAGCCACGTTTAGCCAGTTCAGGTAAAACTTTGCGATATAAGAAGCCAGAGGCAGGTACGCCATGCATACATACAACAGGTTCACCCGTGCCTTGGCGCCAAATGTATGAGTTTGCTCCGGCAACCTGTAATGGCTGACCTTGCTGTTTCCATTGTTGAATCAGTTTTTTTGCCGACATACTCTTTATCTCTTCGAACTATTTAGCTAAGTTGATTTTGGTGTATTTATGCTTTATTTAAGCCGGAGGCAGCTTCTAATTAAGAGTAGATTTCCGTACAACGTCTCTGTCGCCTTTAAACCACTTAATGGCATCAGGAATGTCAAAAATTAATGATATTGTATTGATAGTGGCTAGTACGTATAGGTATGATTTATATTCTCCATCAATCAATGGAGTTGCCAGTATTAGCCCGACTAGTAATAGCCATGGAATTATATGAGGCAGGGCCATAAGCTTAGAAAAGCCTTTTTCATAGAAAATTATAATAATATTTGGTGCTATTGCTATGAGTGATAAAAAAGCGATTATTTTTCCGTTTGGCTCTGAAATAAATAGCAGGCTGGCAAAGTTGATTGGCACTAGTATTAGCGCAACCCATACTTGAACCCATAAAGGGAGTGCGGAAAAAGAAAAGTATATTTCTTTTATTACGTTTGGCTTTCTTGATTCTTGATGTGTCATTTATTTATCCATTGCAGTCGGTTGTGATGTTGTCATCGAGTTTTTCGCATCAGCTATGGAAGATTCTGGTTTAATGAGTTTAAGAGTCATGCGGTCACTTTCCCCGATAGATACGTAGTGGCTGCGCTGCTTATCACCTAGCCGTAAAGTTGGCGGTAGTGTCCAAACTCCCTCTGGGTGCAAGGTAGAGTCTTTAGAGTTAGCGTTGATATTGCTCTGCGCCAACAGCTTGAAACCAGCTCTTTGTGCAAGGTCGATGACATAGCTTTCGTGCATATAGCCACTGCCTTCTTGATCTGATGACGGTCGTGCTTCAGGTAAGCGATGTTCGACAATTCCTAATATGCCACCTGGTTTCAGTGCTTTATAAAAGGCTGAAAATGCCGCTAATACCCGCTCATCGCCGCCGCCACGCATATACCAGTTATGAATACTGCGGAATGTGAGAATGCGATCAGCGCTGCCTTCTGGGGCGAAATCAACATGAGTAGGAGGGTTAAAGCTAACAACGCTAACCTTGCTATATAACTCTGGGTCTGACTGGAGCTTTGCTTCAAATTTTGCACGTGAGTTTCGGTAAAATGCCGACTCTGAGTCGGCATTGAATTGTGCGGCATAGAGCTTGCCTTGATCTCTCAAGTAGGGGGCTAATATTTCGGTATACCAACCACCAGAGCCTGGCCAAATTTCTACGACAGTCATATTCGGCTGTATATCAAAAAATGTGATTGTCTCTAGTGGGTGACGGTACTCATCTCTTTGTGCTGAAACCTCGCGATGAGGTGATTTGATTACGCTATTCAACGAGTCAGCTAGCGCAGGCTCGACTGTTAGAGTAGCTGAAAATAGTAAAATACCTAAGATGCGTAACATTAGCGCGCTCCTTTATTTGAAAGGCTAAATAAAGTATCCCAATCTCTCAGCCAATAAAGTGTTAGGCATGCTGCTAGCATTGGCCACGCAGCAAAAAATAATAGATTATTGAAAGGGTCCATATACATTTTATAGGAGGAAAATGTGGAAACAGCATGAATTAATAGAATGCCACCATAGGTCCAGCGTCGGCTAAATCCAGTGACAAATCCAATGACTAGTGCTAGCTCAATGAAGCCAATAATGTATGAGAAATTGTGAGATAACCAATCAATGCCGTAAAAGCTTTCGAAGACTTTGCTGCTATGTGCTGGATTGAAAAACTTATCAAGCGTCCACATAAGCATCACAATAAACACCCCTAGGCGAAGTACTAATAAAGAGCGCGATAATGGTTTCGCTAATGCATCTGATGCGTAAGTTGTACTCATGAACTACCTCATATGGTTTCGTTTTCGGTCAATTATTTGGTCGTGCAATATGATTAGTTAGATTTGTGCTCTTTGCTATTTTCTAGAGCACGCTCCACACCGATCATCCAGTGTTTTATCTGTGCCTCACTTGGTGCTTCAGCTTGGCGGCGCGGCGTAGTAGAGAGCATCAGGCGAAATTGTTTAGCTGCCATTCTGCAGTTGCCGCACATCATTAAGTGGAGGCTGAGCTCTAACCTGAGTCTCCAGCCAAGGTCAGCTTGTTGAGAACCTGCTTGGTGGGCACATATTTCTTTGCAGCTCATCATATTGCTCATCCTCTTGCTCATCCTCTTGCTCACTAGCCGCTTATCTACACATGCAGTAGTTGCTTGGAGCAGCCTAAAAGTTACAGAAATTCATGAAAATATAATCTGTAATTATCATTTCTAGCAGCCTACTAAGTGATGTACTCATAACGATATGGTGAACATCATGTTTTTACTTTTTGTGCCGTCTCTTATCATTGGTGCTGCTTTGCAAATAGGCTTAATGGTTTCGCCACCAGACCCAAGTGTTTGGCCGATTGAAGATAGTAAAACGGCTGAGTACTTGGCTGAGAGTCAGCAGTCGCCGGTTGATTCATAATGGCTGAGCATGCTGAATAAGCTAGTTCTTGCTCGATGAAGCAGTACTCGATAATGACCAGGGTTGATATCAAGTTCTTCGCATATGGCCTCTACCGTCATGGCATTGAAGTCGGTTAAGACGAGAGCCATGCGCTGACCTTGCGGCAGGGAGGCTAAGTGATGATCAATGCAGTCACCCATCACTCGAGCCTCTAACAGCTTTTCTGGCGTATCGTCAGACCATTGTGAAACAGGTGCTAGCCAACGCCCCTGAGGGCTAAATAACTCGCTGTAAGGATCTGCATCAGGCTGCAGGCCATCTAAAGATACATAGCGATGGTTTTTGCGAAGGTGCCCGTAAGCTTGATTTACCGTTACTTTGATCAGCCACGTTTTCAATGATGAACGGTGCTCGAATTTTTTTATCCCGTCGATTGTGGCAATCCAAGCGTCTTGCACCGCATCTTCAGCATGAAGGAGGCTAACGGCTTTCGCAGCGAAAAGCATAGCGCCACCGTAGCGCTGAGCAGCAAGTTTGTAGGCTGCGCTATCGCCAGCTTTCAGTGCAGCAATTAAGTCATCCTCAGAAACACTATCTGCACCTGAGGTGTCGCTTTTTTTGAGCATAATCCATCCTTTTCGATGCCATTACGTAGCATTTTCAAGAATGTTAAAGTGTTTCTTGGCAGAAATAGTTAAGCAAATTGACTGATCGTCTTGGAATTGACTCAGATCGTCTCAATGAGGCGACATTGCTTATAAGTCAGTGTGTTGCTTTAGCCATTGCGAGGGTGAACAGCCTACTTTACGTGAGAATGCACGATTAAAAGCGCTGGCACTTCCGTAGCCAACCTCTCCGCAAACCTGCTTAATCTGCATGCCCTGACGAATGAGTTGTTGTGCCGTGATAATGCGCCAACTCGTTAAATAATCAGCGGGACTTTCACCGAGAACACGGTTGAAGTGCTCAGCGAACCGTGAGCGTGACATGCCAGCAGCATCTGCCATATTGGCAACGGTCCATGCGCGGGCAGGGTGCTCATGAATTTCCAAGAGCGCTTTCGATAGCTTCGTGTCGAGTAGGCCTGCTAGTACACCACCATGAATGAGCCCTTCAGCCATGCCATGTCGTAGCAGTTTCATGATGAGGATTTCGCAGAGCCGATCGAGAGTACCTTGCCTTCCCTCGGGCTGTTCAAAAGCCTCTGAAAATAATAAATCGGTGACTTGAACGCCATTTGTAAGCGCGCTTAATGGCGCTGCCAAAATAGCAGGAAGTGAGTCAGAGATAGGATTTTTTTGACTGTAGCCAAAATGTATCGTGCCACAGAGCGCTTGAATTTCCTCACCTTCGCTTATCTCAAGGCGATGTTTATTGGGCCTTGGCATAAATAGGACGGTGGGCTCATTAATGACAATTGCCGATGGTATGTTGGGGCCAGAAATTTTAACTGAGCCTCGGTGTATCAAGTGCACGTGGCCTTGAGTCGTATCTTCTTCGAAGTCGTGAACACCACAAATTGGGCCGGTGTAGAAGACACCAGCCTTGAGGCTAAAGTGTGATAGCAGGTAAGTTAAAATATCCATAATGCCTTAAGTATCACACACGCAGCTGCGCCCTACAGCCTAGGCTCGATTTTAACAGCGACCTGACTTGCGCCATTGTTAGCAGTAATCACAGCATATGGCGCATTAGCTTCGGATATTACGTTGCCCCCACTCACACTCACTTTATACCCGTTCGGGTAGTGAAGTTTAGGTACAAAGATCGTGGTCTCACCACCTTTTGCAAATGAGCCTGCGCCGTCTGCACGTAATGTTGTGTAGGACATGTCAAAGACTTTACTTTCGCCATCAAAGTCCCATTTAACAGGTGTTCCAGCGGTTTTTTGCGGGTAAGGTCGAGATAACACTTTGAGCAAGTCTGTGTTGATATTATCGGCTATAGGCGCTTTAGAAGGGTCCAGCACTAAGCTGGGCGTGCCTGGAAAGTTAGTGGTACCTGTATTGAAATAGGTCCAGTGCATCCAGCCTACTTTGTAATCATCAGCCTGTTTTGCAACTCGTTCTACCGCATCAAGGTCTGGCACTGATCCAAACTCAGTTAGCACGGCAGGATGGCCTTGGCTCTTAGCCTGCGTTATGGAGTTGTCGAAAGTGAGCTTCTCTAACTCAGGGCACGTGAGGTCACCGACAAACTTTGGTGTTGGTATGCCTGCGATTGCGCCGACTACGGTTAGCAAACAGTAGTTATGAAATGACAGCACTGTGTTTGGGTCTTTAATGTCAATATCTAGTGCCATGCCGCCGCCTGCTAGTAGGCTGCCTTCGTAGTAGAAGGGGGTGTTTGCGTCATATTGCCGAATCTTGGGAATCACATCGCCATAAAACTTGCTGAGCGTGTCGTTGTGAGGGCAGACCAATGGGTTGAGGCAAAGCGGGGTTTGCAGTCCTGGCCATGGCTCATTCATAAGGTCGTAACCAAGAATATTTGGATTGTTGCGAAAGCGTGTCGCAATGTGCTGCCAGAAGTTAGCAAAGTGGTCCCACAGCCGTGTGTTGTTAACGCCTTGTTTATTAGCCCAAAAGTTATCCCATACTCGCTGATAGACCAGCTGTGCTTCTTTTGGAATTAAAGGCAGCCATGGAATGCCATCGTCATACACCGTCCAGTCTGGGAAGCCTTGGCCTTCAACTGCTTCGTTATACGCATCTTGATGGAAGTCTAATAAGGTCAACACCTTGTGTTTGCCTAGTGCGTTAACAGTGCGTTCAATGCTATTGAGATAACCTTCGTTGAATTGGTCAGGCTCAGGCTCGGCAGCCTTCCACATGAACCCGAGACGAATTGCGTTAAAGCCATGCTCGGCGAGAAAGGCACCGTCATCATCATCAAAACCGACTGATTCAAGCGTATAGGGCGTCTCTTTGGCGACCATATTGAAGCCGTGGAAAATAATGACATGGCCGTCAGCATCGGTTACCCAGCCATTGGCTTGGTTGAACGATGCTTTCGCCGCAGCGGCTTCAGATGATGAGGAGGGTGTTAGCTTAGAGCTGCTAGTGCTCCCGCCACAGGCAGAGACCATAAGAGACAACAACACACCGAGAAAAATAGAGATCTTCATCATTAGGCCGACCTTGTATAGATTACAAAGCATTTTACGGACTACCTAAAGCAAGTCATTGCCGAATACAGTCATCCTCACTGTCCGATTCGGACAAGGCATTGATATCGATGTATCACATAGGCAAAGGGCTTAATTTCAGTATAGATTGAGCGCTGTTTCGGCGTTTAAGCAGGCCCTATGACTCATTTTTCGACATCAGCAGCACACGATCTTAAAGGCGTTGCTGGCGAAGCATCGGCCTCTGGTTTGCTGCGGTATGTTCACGCAGCAAAGAAGCTAGGCGTTGATGGCGAACAGGCACTCAATTTATTAGGTTTGGATCAGCAAGATATTCAGAATGCGCAGCGCCGCTTGCCTGCTGCAATACACGAACGTTTGTTGATGGCGCTGGTTGAGCAGTCGCAGGATGTCTTGTTTGGGCTACGGGCAGGGCTGATCGTGCAGCCAGATGCATGGAGCGTCTTGGGCTATATTTTAATTAATTGCGCCTCACTGGGTGATGCTATGGCGCGAGTGGCCAGCTACGAGCGGCTAGTAGGTGAGCTTGGTGTGAGTCAGGTCGAGCCGTTGGATGGGCGTATTTGCATGAGTTGGCATGCACGAGTCGCCGACCCACAGGTGAAGCGTCATATGGTGGAAAATGTACTTGCGTCTTGGCTTTCATTTGGCCAATGGATTGCTGACACCAAACGCCCACCATGTGAAATCAGGTTTGAGCATAGCTTGCCCGATGGTGCAAAGAGCGCAGATTATTTTGAGCTTTTTGGATGCCCTGTACTGTTTGATCAGCTGTTTAGCGGCATCGTTATTGACCACGACATGCTAATGCTACCTTTGCGACAAGCCGATGCAGGCTTACTACAGGCCTTAGAGACTCATGCTCAAAAGCAGCTGTCTGCGCTTAGTAGCGATAGCCAGACGTGGCGACTGAAGGTGCGGCATGAGCTTTCTCGTCAGCTACAAAATGGCGCTATCAATAAATCTGAAGTGGCCATTCAGCTGGGCGTTAGTGGCCGAACTTTGCAGCGCTACCTTCGACTTGAAAATACGCACTATCAACTCGTTCTTGATGAGCTGAGGCAAGAACAGGCGGAGTTACTATTATCTGATCCTACGCAGTCATTTATCGATATCGCTCAAGCTTTGGGCTACGAGGAAGTGGCCTCCTTTTATCGTCGATTCAAGCTATGGACGGGGGTAACTCCAGGCGAGTATCGCAATGCCAATATGTCCGAATAGGACAATGAGCATGACTCGATTCGGTAATGACTCTTAACGCCTGAGCCTTACCATGACGCCTCTACACCAGAGGTATATTCCTGATGAAAGCTAATATTCTTGCCTGTCTAATTGCATCAGTCGTGATGGTCAGTTGTATCGATGAAGGCACTCGCCAGGAAGAAAGCACAGCGGCTTCTGAATCTGCTGCGCGTGCGGCGCCATTGCCTCGATTACATGCGGAGACAGGTAGCCGAGCAGGAATTTACGATGAGTTCGATCGAGAGGTGTTACTGCGTGGCGTGAACTACACCTCTTTAGGTGATTACTACCAGGGCCATCCTGATCTTCCTCCTGCGGTAAAGCCTCGACCAAATGACCTGCCAAATATGGCCAGCCTTGGCTTTAATGTGATTCGTTTGGTAATCCACTGGTCACAGTTAGAGCCTATACGAGGCGAGCTAAACCAAGCGTATATACGTGAGATTCGCGAGCAAGTGCGCGCTGCTGAAGCTCAAGGTATGTATGTGGTGTTGGATATGCATCAAGACGCGTGGGGTAAGCATATTGCGACACCTGCTGGTGAGTTTTGTTTGCCACCGTTATTGCAGCCTGCCATTGGCTGGGATGGCGCCCCTGATTGGGCAACCATTACCGACGGCTTAAGTACCTGCCGAATCAGTATTCGTGAGCTATCGCCAGCCGTTACAGCTGCATTTACCAACTTCTGGTTAGATAGAAATGGCATTCAAAGCGCTCTAGTGACTACTTGGGGAAAACTTGCTGCTGAGTTTGCGGCGGAGCCTGCAGTCGCTGGCTATGATCTGCTCAATGAGCCTCATCCCGGCTTTTTGCTTGGCGTGTCGGAGTTGCTATCCACAGGTAGCTTTTACGGTCGCGCGATAAAAGCCATTCGCGCTGCAGAAGCGAAAGCCACCAATGGCTTTTCCCATATTGTATTTTTTGAGCCCACAGTGGATTGGTCAGCCTTTGGTGCAACGCTCCCACCACTAAAAGGCTTTACCAGCGATACCAATATTGTCTTTGCTCCTCACCTATATGCCGACTCCATTACGATAGCGCCGCTTAGTATTGAGCAAGGTTTTCAGCTCGCGAAACTAGCGGCGGACTCGCTGGGCACAGCCTTATGGTCTGGTGAGTGGGGATGGTTCGGAGATCCTGTAGAAAATAATGCGAAGCTTCGAGAGTACGCCTCGTTTGAGGACAAATACCGCATTGGCGGCGCATGGTGGGTATGGCGCCAAGCCTGCGGCGACCCGCATTCACTCAATGAGTCTAATGGTGAAATTCCTGGTGATCAGATCGCGCTTTGGCGAAATGGTTGCCCTGGCGATATCGATATGGGCCTTGTGCCTGAGTATGCGCTGACGCTTTCTCGCGCATACCCTCGTGCGGCACCAGGGCGGCTGTTAACACTTTCCGCTGATATCGACACTGGAGCCATTGAGTTGACAGGTGCCACGGCTAATCCTGGTGTTCTCGAGTTGTGGCTTCCCGAACGCATAGGAACGCCAGAGATTTCTGGCGGTGAGCAAGTAGAGCTAAAGAAAATGGCTGGCGGTTTTTTATTATCGTTACGAGTGCAGGGTGACTACCGCGTAAGTGTCACGCCAAGTCGCTAAGTATCCGTTTCATTTATTGTGAATAAGAGAGAATCAATATGAAGAAGCGCAATGTTGCCGTTATTGGCGCAGGTGTATCTGGCGCTATGTCTGCGCGACTGTTGCAGCAGGCGGGTTATACGGTGCGAGTCTTCGAAAAAGAAATGACGCCGGGTGGGCGGGCCATGAGTTGGCGCGACCCCAATCGCGACATTGTGCTCGATAGCGGCGCAGCATTCTTCACTAGCTTCTATGAGCGATTGATCGCATTACTGCCAGAGCTAGGCCTGCAAGATGGTGTACACCGCCTAAGCCGCCAGTTTGATTTTGTCTCGCCAACGGGCATTGATCGTTTTAATGCCAGCAATGTGTGGGCGTCGGCATGGTCTACTTTGTGGTTGCCTACATTAGGTTTGGCGGATAAATGGCGTTTAACCGTTTATTTGGCCAAGATTAACGCGCAGCGCAAAAAGCTGGATTGGGTGTCGCCAGAATCACTCTGCCACTTGGATGACCGTAGCGTGGCAGATGATGCGATAGAGCAGGTTGGTGAAGCTGCTTACCATGCGTTTATTCGGCAAACCATTGAGCCTTTTTGGTTTATGCCCTCCGAGCAAGTGTCGCGGGCAATGTTTGTCAGCATGATGTCGAATTCGGCTGGCGCTAGTTTCTATAGTTTCCCTGGCGGGATTGATCAATTGCCCAGTCGTTTGCTAGGAGACTTAGAGCCTAGTTTTGGCGCTGAAGTCCACGCCCTACTAGAGGACGGTGAGCGTACTAAGTTGTGCTGGCGAGATGCTGACGGTGAGCACGAAGAGGTTTTTGATAGCATTGTTTGTGCGACTACCGCGAGCGTTGCAGCAAAGTTATGCGGTTCGCTTTCGGCTAAACGCTATGACGCTGAGCAGCGTGAGTTTCTTGAAGGGCAGTCGTATTGCGAAAACCTACATGTCGCATTTTTGATTAATCGAGAGCAAGGCCATCCAGTGAGTTTGGTTGTGCCGGCCGGCGTTGGCGAGCGAGATATTGTGGCGCTTGGTTTATGCGGCGAGCGCTATCCGGCGTTGCGTGCTGAGGGTAAAGAGATTGTCAGTTTGTATTTCTCTCCCAAAGCTTCACGGCGTTATATCGGTCAGTCTGATGAGTCGATTTTTAAAGATACCTGGGCTCGTGCGCTTGCGTTTTATCCAAGCCTACCTGTCGATGCTGAGCCACTGCATGTGGCATTGCGTGAAGAGGCAATCCCAGAGTTTGGTGTTGGGCAGTATAAGAAAATTGCCAGTTTTCAGCGCTTGCAGCGCCCAGACCTGGCTTTTGCTGGAGACTATCTGGCAGGAGCTTGTATCGAAGGTGCGTTGGCATCGGCTGAGCGTGCAGTGGCCGCGATACTGAGTGGGAAGTCAAAGTGACATCGCTGTCATCCCAGTATTATCAACCATACAGTAGTAAGCATTTGCTCTTTTGAAGGATCAACTTGTTAGCACCTTATCGCGCCGCCACTGGCTTGGCGCAAATCCTGTTCACTGCTTAAATGCGCGGCTAAACACCGCAATATCACCATAGCCCATGTCCAGCGCAAGCCGCGTGATATCCACATCACTATCGCGTAAATGCGTACAGGCCAAGTTTAGGCGCACCTGACGCAAGCAAGCATCGAAGCTAGTGTGCTCGGCCTTAAGTTTGGCTTGCAGGGTGCGGCTATGTAGGCCTATTAGCTGCGCGACTGCCGACAATGAGCAGTCGCCAGTGGGCAGCAGAGCGGCGATGCAGCGAGCCACTTGACTACTAATCGACATCGGCATGAGTTGCCAATCATCACGCCAATGCTGCTGTAGGCGAGCGCGTAACTTGGGTGAGACGGCCACTGACCGGCTGAGCAAGCTTAGTGGAAATCGTATGACATAACGTGGGGTTGTCGTATTTACCGAACAGCGAAAAAACTCCTCGCAGGCGCGCAGTACGCTGGGAAGAGGCCGTTGTGCGCCAATCCATACGGCTGTAGCGGTTTCTTGATTAGGCTGAAGCTCGCGCATGCCTTGCTGTAACAGTGCCAGGCTAAGCAGCATGAGTTGCTGGCAGTCGCTTGTATGGGCAAAAGCTAAACTCAGCTCTAGTTCAACTTGATCGCCGTGGCTATGCAAATGCACATCGATTCCGCGGGCGTGAAAGCTAAGATGGCGCTGTAGCCCGTATAGAGCCTCGCCGATAGTGGCTTTTTCGCACAGCCAAGCACCGAGCGCGCCAACAACTTCTAGCCCTTGGCGGAGGCCGAGCTGGAGCGCAAAACGGGGTTCGTCTAAAACCTGCGCGGTGTGCTCGTAGAGTGCGGCAAGCTTGGGGTAGGACAGATAAATATCGGGGTTTTCTAAAGCTGTGAGTGGTAGCCCAACGGCTTTCAGTAGCGCATTCGGATCATGACCGTGCCGGCGCACGAGCTCGGCATAGCCCAGTAATCCACCGCTTCGCGCAAGATATCGCATGAAATTTACCCGTCAGAGCTCGTGATTTATCAAATCATGTGGCCTAACGCGCGTTAATGTCGAGACCTAAATACTGAAGCGACTAGCTCAGCCTTCTGACAAAAAGAATAAAAATCGAGGACTCATCATGGCAACAATTTACGACGTTCTGATTCAACGCGGTCGCTACTATGATGGCACCGGAGGACCATCACAGATAGCCGATGTCGCCATCAACGACGGACGTGTCGCCAAGGTCAGTGCTGAGCCACTCGATAGCAGCCTTGCCGCACGCGTGATCGATGCCAATGGCCTGTGGATAACACCTGGCTTTATCGATGCTCATACTCATTACGACGCTGAGTTGATGGTCTCGCCGAGCTTGTCAGAGTCAGTGCGTCATGGCGTGACCACTGTGCTGGTGGGCAGCTGCTCGTTGAGCATGATTTGTAGCGAGGCAGAAGATGCCTCGGATATTTTTACGCGCGTGGAAACGGTGCCGCGCGAAAAAGTGCTGCCGATTTTGCAGCAATACAAAACTTGGCGCACACCGGCGCAATGGGTCGAGTTTATTAAAACACTGCCGCTTGGACCTAACTTGGTATCACTGCTTGGCCACAGCGATGTGCGCGTGGCCACACTTGGGTTGCATCGCGCTACCGATCGCGCCGTTAAGCCTAGCGAGGCCGAGATGCAGCAGATGGAAAAAACGCTAGAAAATGCATTAGACGCTGGCTTTTTAGGGCTGTCGACCATGCGCCTGAAGTGGGACAAGATCGATGGTGATCGCGAGTGGTCAAAAAGCCTGCCCAGTACCTATGCGCGCGCCGGCGAGATTCGTCGACTTAATCGCATTCTGCGCAGCCGCGGCCGTATTCATCAGGGCGCACCAAATGCCGCTAACCCGCTACAAATTTTTGAATACATCGGCGCTGCCTTGGGTTGGTTACGCCGTCCGATGAAAATGACGTTGATCACACTCATTGAGCTTAAAGGTAATTTTACTGTGCGCCCGATGGCGCAGCTGGTATCGCGCTTGATTCAAGCGCTCGGTGGAAACTTCCGCTGGCAGCTAATGCCGACGCCATTCACAGTCTATGCTGACGGCATTGATGTGGTGTTTTTTGAGGAGTTTGGCGCCGGTGAAATGGCGCTTGATTTGCGCGACCAAGTCGAGCGCAATGAGCTGCTAAAAGACGAGGCGTATCGCCGTAATTTCCGCAAGTTCTATGGCGAGAAGCTCAGCCCGCGCGTATGGCAGCGCGACTTTGGCGATGCCATCGTGCTCGAATGCCCCGATGCTAGCTTAGTTGGGCGCAATTTTGCCGAAATCGCCACTGAGCGTTCAGTTCATGTCGTTGATTTATTTCTCGACTTAGTCGTTGAATTTGGCCGATCACTGCGTTGGTACACCACCGTTGGTAATGCGCACGAAGACAAATTGCTGAAACTGGTGCACGACCCACGAACATTAATTACGTTCTCTGATGCCGGTGCGCATATTCGCAATATGGCGTTTTATAACCTGCCACTACGCTTTCTCAAGCTAATTAAAAAAGCCGCTGACAAGGGGCAATCTGTGATGTCGATGGAGCATGCCGTTTGGCGTTTAACCGGCGAGCAGGGGGATTGGTTAGGTATCGATGCTGGGCATATTCGTGAGGGCGATCGTGCCGACCTAGTCATTCTAGACCCAGCGGAGCTGGCGCAAAACTTGGAGCAGGTGAGTTGGGCTGAGATGGAAAATTTTGGCCTACAACGCCTGGTCAATCGCAACCCAGGCTTGGTTCGTCACGTATTTATTAATGGCCGCGCTGCAGTGAGCGAGGGTGATATTACGCCTGAGTTGGGCAAGTCATCGGCCTTTGGTAGCTTTTTGCCGGCGCAATGACATGAAAAGCTCATTATCTCTTCGTACATGGCGTCAACGCTTTCCTACTTTGGCGCTACCAACGACGGCCTCATTTGCAGGTTTTTGGGCGGCATCATTTGTCGGGCCTTTCTGGCTGGTGGCCTCGGCGCCTTCGGCCATAAACCTAGCTGGACTGCCCGGTTGGCGAGGCAAACGTTTCCTGTCTAATACCTCAGCGATTAATGTCTTGGCCTCAGGCGATGAGCGCTTGCTCATGCAGGTGGCCGTGATGCCTTCACTACTTGATGGTCAGCCTACGCTAGTCTGTACTTATGGCAGTGAAGCGCCATGGCCATGGCGCTTCGTGCGCGATGAGTTTCGCGAGATGTCGCCAAATGAGTGGCTGGGCATGACGGTGCTTGATGTGCCAGGCCTTCGCAGCATGGGCTGGCCATTTGTACTGAAACGGGAGCAGTAGAGTCTGGTTTCATATTGGCGGCAACCATGGCGGGGATATGGTTGCGTACATCCATATCCACATGAGTATCGTCCAGGCTACTAGCGCTACTAATTCAAGCAGTTGCCCCAAGATACATTTCTTCTGCCGCAGCAATGGCATTTTGATTTGAGTTAAAAGCACTTAACCATGTCGAGTAGTTGTGTACTGAGGGCAGATCATTAGGGTGAAAGTTTGGGCGGTAATAGCTGGCTATCATCGGCAGTAATCGCCCCAATATGCCTTTGCGTGGGCCTAGCAGCCAACCTGCACCTTTGCGATAGAGCTTAATGCGCTCGGTCACACTATAGCCATCCATGCCCAGCATGAACCACGGTGCCACCACGGTGTATAGCGAAAACATGATCGTTGCATGCGTCATGGCGGTCACGCGGGTGGCATAGCCGACATTCGCTATGCGCTGCATGACATCGAAGGCCACTGCTTTGTGCTCCATTTCTTCAATGGCATGCCAAGCAAACATCGCACGGACGTGTGGATCAGCCCCAGCCAACATCTCTTTTTCAGCAAAAAATAAGTCCGCCATCATCGCTGTGAAGTGCTCGAGCGCGGCAGTCATTGCCACATTGTATTCAGGTGACAGCTGCTTTAGGCGTCGCTCGGTAATCTCACGCGTGTGTCGTGTGAATGCATCGATGTTGATGCCTTGGCGGCGTAAGCGCTCATTGAAAATAGTGTGTACTTGCCCATGCTGGCCTTCTTGCATGGTGAAGTCTTTAACCTCTTGTAGGAGCTGAGGGTCTTGGATGCGATCACGAAAGGCGCGTACGGCTGAAATGAAATAACGCTCGCCATCAGGAAAAGTCGATTGGACGGCATCGAATACGCGAGTTTTTAACGCATCGCCAGCCATCCAGTAGCGAGGAATGTCTTCGGAATCTAAGCCAAAGTCTAAGCCTTTACGCACGACAATTTTTTCTTTGTACTGAGGACGAGCCATGGGTGATCTCCAAGTAAAGCTAAGCAGTGTCTAATGTCATCATATGTGTCGTCAGCAAGAAAAAGGGATAATATCGTGACAAATAAGGATTAAATGGCGACAGAGTGAAGCACTATATTGGACTTGAGTTCTTAAGTATTTTAACGACTGCCTCAGCGCGCTCTGGCAGTAATCTTAATGCGGTATTGGCCAGTTTGGCGTTGGGCATTCATGCTCAAGAGGGGCGGCCGGAGCCGTTACCCTTGCCGCTACTTGCGAGCCTGCTTGAGCAGCTTGAGACTCGAGCCAGTCGCGGTCGTTTCATTTTTGCACTGGCTGAGGCCTTTAACTTTGATGCTATGCCGGCAGTTTCTGCCTTTCTTGTTAGTGCCCACAGCCTGCGTCAGCTGAACGCATTGTTAGAATGGGTGCCTGTTCTGGTGCATCCTGAATTACGCTTTGATATTGAAGATCATGGCTCAGCAATCAGTCTGCATCCCCGTGTTGACTCTGAGGATCCTAGGCTTATAGATCACCCGCTATTAGTAGAGCTAATGATGGCAATCGTTGCTCATCTCAGTGCTCAGATCGCGCCAAATATGGTGGGTGCGAGGAGAGTAACGTTCAAGCATGCTCCTACCTCCGACCCAGCGCTTTACGAGACATATTTTCGATGCCCAGTTGGCTTTCATAGCGATGCCAATACCATGTTTGGCGATAACCAATTATTAGATGGCATTCTTCCGGGCAGCCTGCCGCATGCGCATAAAAGTGCTGAGGAAACCATCCGTCAACATCTTCTGGGTGATGGTTTAGCCCCACCATTGACCATGCAGATAGACTATTTATTTAGACAACACTTGAGCTTATTCAGCGCTGGCTTAGCAGGTCTTGCGCGGGCAATGAATATGCATCCTAGAGCTCTACAGCGCCAACTAAGCTTCGCTGGTAGCAGTTATTCGATGCTGCTGCGGCGCATTAGACATGAGCATGCTGTCAATATGTTGCGCAACCCTAACTTAGATATAGACACTATTGCTCTAAAGTTGGGCTTCACGGAGCGTCGTAGTTTTACATTGGCTTTTCGGCAATGGCAGGGCTGTACGCCACGCGAATACCGGAGTGCAGCCAAAAGAGTACTGACAACTTAACTTGTCAGATCCTTTGATGTCGGACACTATGTGAGCAATAAAAAATATAAGAAGCAACGCGCATGCAATCTTTTCGCTTAGCGATAGCCACGCTGCTATCAACGATATTGATTTTGGCTCTAACCGCTTGCGGCGGCTCTACTAATGACTCAGGCATTGATGAGTCGTCTGAGTCCGCTGCTTTAGTGAAAAATGAGTGGCCTGCACATAGGCCGGGTCAAGACCCACCTGAAGCACCTCTGATGCTTGAGTCGGTTATTTCAAATATAGATGCGCTAGCTGCAGCTCTGCCCAGTGAAGCATTGGTGGGGATAGTTGACCCAATTGCTATTGGTATGACAGTTAACGACATTACTGATCCTGCGCTTTTATCCTTTCATCTTCGAGCGCTTTTGGCGCAGCTTCAAGGCGGCTCTCGGGTCGATAGCATTTACCATGGCTTTGGCCATCCAGCATATAACGATAAAGTCGAGCTGGTACCTGTTGAGTTCACAAATCGCTATGGCACACGCCTTTATGGTGAGATTGTATTGCCACAGCGCGGAACGGTGCCGCCTTCAGCGGGGCCTTTTCCTGTCATTATTGCGCTCGAAGGATTAATGACCAATACGGCCGTATATCGGTGGTGGCATCAGGTATTTGCTGATGCAGGCTATTTAGTATTTGCCTTTGATTTTAGCGGACAAGGGTTGTCTGATAACGAGGCAGAAGGTGATCCAGGAAATAATATCGAAGAGGCACAGGATGCTCTAACTTGGTTGTTTGAGAACTCGCCAGTAAAGTCGGTTCTTGATAAGAGTCGCGTGGGAGTGGTGGGCCACAGCATGGGCGCGATAGCTGCTTTAGGTTTGCAGGCGGTTGAGCCACGAATTCATGCTGTTGTAGCCGGTGCGCCAATTAGTGAGCAGTCCGCTCCTTTTGATGCCAATCCAATCCCTGTGATGATTCAAACGGGTGATCATGATGGTCCGGTCGCCCCGATACCCTTTTTTAACCCCGAAGTAGTTCGCCCGGTATATGAAAAACTAAGTGGCGATCGCGCGTTCATCATCACCGAGGCTGCTACGCACGCCCAACACACTAATTATCCGCTATTTCCAACACCAAGCTGGGGCTTTGAAATAGCTGGGCGTTATTCACTTGCTTGGATGGATTGGCATCTGCGCGGTGATAAAGAGGCTCTTAAGGTATTGCGCAGCGCACATCCTCATTTGTCATACCTTTGGGATAGTGAGGTAAGAGTTGATAACGAGACTGTGGTTTATCGCGGGCAGGGCCTAAATTCACTTAGTCCTTAATAGATAACAAGTTAACGCAATCAGAGAGTTAGCTTGTCAGGGAAAGCGAAAGTTAAGCGCGGAGCTAGCGTTTTTGAGCGCTGGCTCCGGAGTAGTAAGAAACGCAAAACGGCACCATAAAGTTGGCGATAAAATGTAGCCAGTCAAGGGGAGCCGCTGCCCAAAAGTAATCCCATTGATTGACTACGTTTAGAATGCTCCCGACGATAAGAGCGACAATCACAGCTCTTTTAAGAATGGCGGATCTCGTATTAAAGAACTGTTTAATTGCGTGCATCAAGCGACTGCCTTTATCCAAGTATCATTAGCGATGTTTTTACTACAAGCCTAAGTTGAAGCTCAACTTCTGAAGTCTAGGCTTCAGCCAGTTGTTGCAAGATACGTGTATAGTTTTCGACGCCTTGTGCTCCAGTGACGAGATGGCGGTCATTAAATATGATTGCTGGTACGCCACTAATGCCTTTTTCAACCCATCCATTTTCGGCATCTCGTACAGCTGCCGAAAAGCTCTGACTTTCCAGTATGGCTAGCGCTTCATTCCGCTCAAGACCAACTTCTGCGGCTATATCAGCCAGCGTGTTGTGGTCTGATATATCCCGAGAGTATGTAAAGTGAGCGGCAAAAAGAGCCTGTTTTAAGTCGTGCATGGCCCCTTGTTGATTGGCCCAATGCAGGAGTTGATGCAAGTTGAAGGTGTTATGCATGCGCATGTCGTCGGTAAAGCGAAACTCGAAGCCAACGCTGGCCCCAGCCGCGGCCATGCTGTTTCGGCTTTGTTCTGATTGCTCCTTGCTTACCCCGTATTTCTCTGCCACATGTTGGCGTAAGTTCTGACCTTCCGCCGGCATATTGGGGTTCAACTCGAACGGGTGCCAATTAATTTCATATGCTGTACCCGTTGCCTTTAACGCTTGCTCCAGCTGCCGATAGCCGATGATGCACCAAGGGCAAACCACATCAGAAACAATGTCTATCTTAAGTACGTTTGTGGTGTTGGACATTTTTTACTCCTGATGCTTATAGGGCTGATTTTATTGCTGGCTAGGGGTGTTAAGTGCTTTATTCCAGGTGAATTGCTTGAATGCATCATCTACAGGAGTCTGAGCAATGTGATTGGTGTAGTTGCTCATGACTTTTTGGCTAAGTCCAAGAATTACTTCTAGTACGTTTTGTTGGGTAAACCCTGCTGAGTAGAAGCCCTCAAGCTGCTTGGGCTCCATCTCACCGCGTTGACGCACCATTGCAAGTGTAAAGTCGCGTAACGCTTCCAGCTTGGCAGTAGGGAGGGGGGTCTCATCACGCAGTGCGTTGCTAATCTCATCGGAGACTTTCATTGATTTGGCGATGCCTGTATGCGCAGGAACGCAATAATGGCAAGCATGCTCAACATTAATCGTTTGCCAAACCACTGTTTTTTCATCGGCGTTGAAGCTGCAGCTAGCAAACAAATTATGTAGAACTTGATAGCCATCGAGCAAGCTGGGGGCTTCAGCCATTACCGCATGCAGGCCTGGAATCATGCCAAAGGCTTTTTGTGACTTCTCAAGTAGTGGCTTGGCTGCTTCGGGTGCGCTGTTTTGATCGTGTAAAGTAAAAGCGTTCATAGGGAGTATCCTTTTTGAGTGATCGTTCAATTAAGAATTCAACCTTAATTGCATCATCAGGCTCAGTCAAGCTATTATTGAGCGATCGTTCAATATCCATGTAGATAACTGCATGGAAGCCCTTCATGTGAGAGATTAGGATGTCGAGAAAAGCTAGCTTTGATCGCCAAGTAGCACTCAATAAGGCCGTTGAGCTGTTTTGGTCGAGGGGTTATTACGCCTCATCGATGAAGCATATCGAGGAGGCTCTTGATATGCGCCCAGGCAGTATTTACGCCACTTTCGGCAGCAAAGGTGGTTTGTTTGCTGAGGCACTGGAGGCTTATGCTTCCAGTGCAAGTGATGATTTTGGCCAGGCCATCGCTGAGTCATCGAGCATTGTTGAGGGATTAAAGTGCTATCTCCGCTCATTCGCCGAGCCCTGCAGTGGCCATACGTCTGCGCAGGCATGTATGTTAATTAAGACCTTGCTCGAGGTTAATGCAGAAGATGTCGTATTAAGAGACAGGGTGCAGGCAATGCTTGCAGCTTTTGAAAAGAGGCTTTGCAAAGTACTTGAGGAAGCTAAAGCTATTGGAGAGTTACGAGCTGAGGTGAATTGTCCAAGGCTAGCTCGACTGTTGCAAACGCAAATCATTGGGCTACGGGCATTTGCTGAGCGGGACGTAAGCAAAGAGCAGATTGCAGCTGTAGCAGACGACATGGCCAGCTTGATTGATATCTATCGCGTAGAAATTGATGCAGCCTAAATTTTTGCTAGTTTCTACTCAAGTTGCTTATAAAATATTTGTATATCTTCAATGAATATATATTCTGCAAAAATAATTGCGTGTACTGTTTTTGCGCTTCTTGCATTTGCTGGCAACTCTATATTGTGCCGAATGGCATTGGGTGAAGGTGCAATTGATCCTGCTAGCTTCACCATTATTCGCCTGTTTTCTGGGATTATTGTGCTAATGGTTGCTGTTTTCTGCATAAGAAAAAAATCAGAAAGCTCGGCAGTTGGTAGCTGGCGCGGTGCCGCCATGTTGTTTATTTATGCAGTAACCTTTTCGTACGGATATGTTTCTTTAGATACAGGAACCGGTGCGCTTATTCTTTTCGGATCTGTCCAGATTACCATGGCTATAATGAATATTATCTCTGGTGGTAGGCCAAGTTTATATGAGTGGCTAGGTATGATTGTTGCTTTTTCTGGACTGGCATATCTAGTACTCCCTGGATTAACAACCCCATCCATCATGGGTTTTGCATTGATGGCCTTTTCTGGCGCTGCTTGGAGTGGATACACACTGATAGGCAAAGGCTCGGTCGATCCATTGCGAGATACTGCATATAACTTTCTCAGAACATCCCCACTTATTTTATTTTTTATTTATTTTACCTTCGAGAGCTACGATGTATCTTCAAATGGATTTTTATTAGCAGTTGTATCTGGGGCAGTAACCTCTGGGATGGGGTATCTATTATGGTATATCGCCATTGGCGGGCTTTCGATTACTAAAGCAGCAGCAGTTCAATTATTTGTTCCAATAATTGCAGCTTTTGGAGGTTTAGTATTTTCCAATGAGATAATTACTATGCACTTGATAGAAGCATCCGTTTTAATTCTTGGCGGAGTTTTGGCGGTTATTTTAGGAAGTAGTCGCAGTAAAAAGGATACTGATAAGTTAACTCGCTGCTTGTGAAGATTCGACTTAGCGGTAATGTGTCGTTTAATTGAGCGATGGGGCGAGGAGAGGCAACATGTCTGACTGCTGCAATGATAGGTATGACTCCTGGCACTGCTGAGCAATGTTGGTGTTGCGCTGATGTTGTATCGCTATCGTGCTGGCGATAGCAATATGCAGTCGGTATGGATTTGTAGCCGTAACGATGCCATTGGCAATGTCGCAGTTATGGGTGCCGCAGGCGCGGTGTGGTTTACTGCTAGTGCCTGGCCTGATGTTATCGTTGCTTTTGCGATGGCGGCTCTAGCCATCTCTGGGGCAATTCAGATATCGCGTAGTGCATTACTTGAGTTACGACAGGCTTAAGGTGCTGATTGGCATCTCAGTATAGCTATCATAGAGGCTAGCTTGTCTGGCTATTTCTACAGGCGTCTTGGAGGCTAATTTGTTCATGACTTTGGGCTTGTTTGTGGCCACAGCGATTGCAGAAATCCTTGGGTGTTATTTGCTTTACCTCGTGCTCAGAGAAGAAAAGTCGGCGTGGTTAATATTGCCCGCCGCTTTATCTTTGGTACTTTTTGCATGGTTGCTGACTCTGCACCCAACAGCAGCAGGGCGAGTTTATGCTGCTTATGGCGGCGTATATATCGCTGTGGCAATCGGTTGGCTATGGCTAGTTGAAGGTATTAAACCGACATCGTGGGATGTTATCGGCTCGGCTGTGGCACTGACCGGTATGGCCATTATTATGCTTGCACCACGCACTTCATGATAATCGGTAGGCAACCTACACTAGCGCCTCTTCGGATGCCTCTACGCCTTAATGTTAGGTGCCAGCGCTGCGTAAAGCTTGACTAAGCTGATCAACGATAACAGACCAATCTGAATCCTGAGCCAAGGCTTCACGCAAAAAACTGGCTTGTGAATCTGTCCAAAATTCCGCATCGGCGATTATGCGTTTAGCCGGTAATGGTCGATGCGCACTCAAAAACTCTTGAATTTGCGCATCGGTATTGGGCAGGCCGAGTTGCTTGAATAGCTCGCTCATGTGGTGATGTGCATGATGCATAGTGATGCCTTCATTATTGGGCCTCCCACGCTATACCTATGTGCCGGACATTGCACCCTTCCACCGGATTAGGCCTATGTCATTGGCGCATCAGAGGGCCGTACCACCGGCACCAGCTTGTCTTTCGAGCATTCGGCCAATGCCTTAATGCCATCGGCATCGAAAGCATCAACGCGAATCACATCGTACATCGCCACCATGGCCTCAGAGACCAATGCACGCTCATCAGTGCTGATGAGATCGTGTTCGATAGCCCAGTCCAATAACTCTTCTTGCTGATGTCCAAGCAGCAGCTCAATGTCTTGCAACTCTGCGGCACCGGCCTTACGAATCGCTTTGTTGATTCGATCGCGAGCGGGGCGTGTCTCCTGTGCCAAGCGCAAGGCATTGATCACGCGGCCCACGGCGTCAGTAGTGTCTTCATCGATATAGACGCCGCTGACCAAACGCTCCTTGGTTGGCCCGCAAGTCACAATACTCATTGCGACGCGTGCGCCGAGATCATCGCTAGGTGCTTGCAGGCGCTGACCGAGTGGGAAGGCCATAATCATTAGCGGCCAGCGCAGAGCTTTCACAGGGTAGTTGCGGATGGCTTCATAGAGCGCGCTTTGCAAATCAAACAGCGAGCGCTGTAAGCCCCACTCGACGATGTCGCGCATATGCCCAGGATAGCCTTCTTCATGCCATTGCTTAATGGTCGCTGAGGCGTAGTACTGATGCACCAAAGCATCGGCCATACGACCGGTGAAGCGTTGTCGCGCCTTTAGTGCGCCGCCTAATGTGAGCAGGCTGACATCGGTCATTACCGAGAAAACCGAGGAGAAGCGCGAAAGCTGACGGTAGTAAGGTTGAAGTTGGCCGTTACTGGGCACTGCTTGTAAGCGTGCGCCACTGAGGCCGAGCACGAGCGAGCGCACAACATTGCGCCCGGTATGGCCTAGGTGGGCATAAAAGACGCTATCGAACTGGCTAATCCCAGCCTGTGTGTCTTCGTTATTGGCGGCTTCGATTTCGCTCAGAATATAGGGGTGGCAGCGAATAGCGCCTTGGCCAAATATCATCAGGCTGCGGGTGAGAATATTGGCGCCTTCTACTGTGATGGCGATGGGAATTGCTGAGTAAATACGTGACATAAAGTTGCGCGGGCCGGAGATGACACCACGACCAGCTATCACGTCCATGGCATGGTTAACTACATCGCGCATGAGGTCGGTATTACGGTATTTCAAAATCGCCGACGGTACCGACGGTTTCACGCCACGATCCAACATGCCCGAGGTAAACACGCGCGCGGCATCCATCATATAGGTGTAGCCGGCCATCGGTTCCATGGCTTCTTGCACACCTTCAAACTCGCTAATGGAGCGCCCGAATTGTTCGCGTACAGCGGCATAGGAGCCGGTGGTCAGGCAGGCCATTTTGCTGGCGCTGGTGCCCAATGCTGGAAGCGAGATGGAGCGTCCAATTGACAGACATTCGAGCAGCATTTTCCAACCCATGCCGATCATGTCGGGACCGCCGATGACTTGTTCGAGCGGAATAAATACGTCACTTCCCCAAACAGGGCCATTCATAAACACAGTGTTCATCGGTAAATGGCGAGCACCCTGATTTACACCTTCGGTAGCGCAGGGAATCATCACGCAAGTCACGCCAAGCTCGGCATCTTCAGCGAGTAGTTTATCGGGGTCATAGACTTTGATGGCCAGACCAATCAGCGTGGCGACTGGCGCAAGCGTGATATAGCGCTTGTTGAAGGTGACTTTCATGCCCAGCACATCTTGGCCTTGCCATTGTCCGCGACAGATAACGCCGTAGTCAGGAATGGCGCCGGCATCAGAGCCGGCCACTGGCGATGTCAGTGCAAAGCAGGGGATTTCTTCGCCGCTGGCCAAGCGCGGCAGGTAGTAGTTTTTCTGTGTCTCGGTGCCGTAGTGCGTGATCAATTCGCCTGGGCCTAGTGAGTTGGGCACCATGACAGTGACGGCAGCAGAGACGCCGCGTGAAGCGATTTTCATGACGATTTCAGAGTGCGCGGTATTGGAAAAGCCTAGGCCGCCATAAGCCTTGTCGATGACTAGGCCAAAAAAGCCATTTTTGCGAATGAAGCTCCAAGCCTCTTGCGGCAAGTCATAGAGCTCTTGGGTGATTTCCCAGTCATCGAGCATGGCGCAGAGAGTCTGCGTTGGACCATCGAGAAAGGCACGCTCCTCAGTCGTGAGCGTGGGGTGCTGTAGTTCAAGCAGGTGATTCCAGTCGGGCCGGCCAGAAAAGAGCTCGCCATCCCAATCGACGCTACCAGCCTCCAAGGCTTGAGTTTCGGTATCGGATAGTTTCGGTAAGCGCCCGCGCACCCAGCCGAGTAATGGGGTGCTGAGTAGATGTCGGCGAAGCGGTGAGGGGATAAGTATTAGCGCTGCAAGCAGTGCCAGAGTGGTGGTGACGAAATTTAGCCAATGCCCAGCATCGAGTACCCAGCCGAGCCCTGCGGCAGCCAGCAGTAGTGCGGCTGCAAGCCAGCGATTTAGTCCAATATAGAGTGATATGACAGCGGCGATCACTAGTAAAAGCGCGCTCATGTTGACTCCTTATTGCATGTTAGGAGCTATCAACCTATACCTATCGATCACGACTTGATACCGACATGAATACTTTGTCGCTATGTTCGGTAGCGCACATAGGTGTTAGACATATACCCCTAATATTGCCATTTGTGGGAGCGGTTTCCCCTATATTGGTTCGTAGCCATTTTTCAAGACGATATCTTATGCCCGAAGTTCATGAGCCAGAAGACAACCATCTTTTGGCTGCTTTGCCTGTTGAAGTACAACAGCGAATTTTCCCGCACCTAGTGCTTGTTCCACTGCCGTTGGGCAAAGTGCTCTATGAGTCTGGTGATGAACTGAACAATGTTTACTTCCCGACTGATGCCATCGTCTCTTTACTATATGTCATGGAAAATGGAGCCTCTGCCGAAATATCCGTTGTTGGCAATGAGGGCCTGATCGGTATTGCCTTATTTATGGGCGGTGAAAGTACGCCCAGCCGTGCCATTGTGCAGAGTGCCGGGCATGCCTATCGACTTAAAAGTCAGCTGCTTAAGGATGAATTCAATCGCCATGGCGATTTATTGTTATTGATGCTGCGCTATACCCAATCGTTGATTACGCAGATGGCGCAAACGGCAGTCTGCAATCGCCATCACTCAGTTGATCAGCAGTTATGTCGCTGGCTCTTGCTGTCGTTAGATCGCTTGCCGAGCAATCATTTGACTATGACACAGGAGCTAATAGCTAACATGCTTGGTGTTCGTCGAGAAGGTGTTACGGAGGCCGCCGGCAAGCTGCAAAAACTAAATGTCATTGAGTACAGCCGAGGGCATATCACTGTGCTTGATCGGCCGAAACTTGAAGAGCTGAGTTGCGAATGCTACGCAGTCGTTAAAAAAGAAACAGATCGGCTCTTGCCTCATATGACTCAACTTCAAAGCTCTGCGCTTTAGCAGCAAGAATAAACTCAACTAGTAGGCGCAGGTATGTCAGTCAACATGTCGGCCAGCTCATCCGCATGTTTCTCTTCGACAGCTAAGATATTTTTTAGTATCTGGCTGGTCGTCGAGTCTTTGTCGCCTAGGTATTGAATAAACTCACGATAGCTATCGATGGCAATTCGCTCGGCGATAAGGTTTTCTTTGATCATATCGGTCAGTGAGCTGCCCGAAGCATATTCGGCATGACTGCGTTGGCTTAGTGTGTCAGGAGAAAAGTCTGGCTCCCCACCCAGCTGTACGATTCGTTCGGCAATTTGATCAGCGTGCCCTTGTTCCTCTATTGAGTGCGCCAAAAACTCGGCTGCGATGCTCTTAGCATGTATGCCACGTGCCATAAAATGATGACGGCGGTAGCGCAACACACAAACCGTTTCGGTAGCTAGGGCATCGTTGAGCAGCTTGTTGATTGTGAATCTATCAGCGTTATAGCTTTCTGTGATCGCACCTTCTTGGATGTTTTGCTGAGCCCGACTACGCAAGGTTTCAACATCACTTAATCCATCTGCAGATGGCGTGGCTTTGACTTTCCCTACCACCAGGCCAGCTTTTGAGCTTTGTATTAAATCATCTTGCCCTAGCGGGATCACTGTGGGTGTGTGATTTGACTTGTCAGGGATGCGCCTATAGATGCTATTTATACTAGGCTTGGATGAATTTATTTGTTTCCATATCAATAATCCAATAATGATTAGTGCAGGAATAACAACCCACCCTGGGCTTAAGTTTAATGCGTTGGCACTTAAAATCATGCCTCCTATTAATAGTACTGACCCGATCCAATACAGTAAAAACATAGTGTCTGCCTCATTGATATTTTTAGAAATGAAATTTAAATAATTCTGTGCGCTAAGCTTTATATGCCAATCAGGCTGCCCTTATTAGTAACTACTGTCTGTACGCTATCGAACTGATAAGTTCGTGGTGCTGGGTTAGTTTTTCTAAAACGCGATGTCCCGCGCTTATCAAATCACGGAGATAGTTATGAACGTATCTCACCATTGGGGTTCGACCGAACACACCGACACAAGCGCCAGTGCAGAAGGCTCATTGTTTAAGATTCAGCATGAGGATGAAAATGGAATATGGACCGATGTGCTTGATGCCGCAGGTTTGTTGAGGACTTTTGCGACCACCGAAATGGCTTGGTCCTGCATTGAGACTGAATTTCGTATGGATACGTATTTAGCGAAGTATGGGGATCGTCAGCATGCTCGAGTCATACGCATTTTCCGCAACGATAAGGAGTGGCGCGAAGGTTAGGCCCAACTGATGTAATAGGAGGTCACAATGATTGAACATTCCCTTGATATAGAGCATTCCATTTTGTTTTTACACCCACAGGCAGCACTCTCAGCAGATGATTTTGTGCAAGTGGCAAACGAAATTGATCCATATATTGAACGAGTTGGTGGACTCCGTGGGCTTATCATTGATGCAGCTATATTTCCGGGCTGGGAAGGCTTGGGCGCATTAATGTCTCATCTGCGTTTTGTGAAAGAGCACCATAAACACATTAAAAAAGTCGCAATCGTGACCGACTCTGTATTGGGCGGTGTGGCTAAGCAGTTGGCATCGCACTTTGTGTCGGCCGACATTCGGCATTTCGCAGCTGCAGATCTTGATATAGCTAAAGAGTGGGTTATGGGCCTGGATGAGTAGTCAGTAGTTGGGCATGTTTCAGTGATGATGTGTAGCCTCATATAGAGCTTGGTGCGCTAGCGTACTGTCATATCTTATTTGAGCGCGCAGTGTGTCATCTCCACATGAGCAACTTTGGAGATGCAATATGAGCACTTTTAATCAGAGCAAAGCTGAGGTAGTCAGGAAATATGATGCGTTCGCTCAAAAGTTCAACGAAATTTACTTAGCTGGTACAACGCGCGGGCGTGTGGCTATGTCGACTGCTCTTGATCAGGCGAGTGAACAGCTGACTGCTGCTGGAGAGTTCACCACAGCTCAAGGCGATGAGTTGAAACACTTCCTATCGCGCGATTTGGATCAAACCGTTGCTGATATGAGGCATATGAGCGAAGAGGCCAAAATAAAGCTTAATCCTTCGCGATTGGCAGCAGGTGCGCTGTCTTCAATCACACGAGTGCTAGAGGCAAGCAGTGAGGCGCTGAGTAAGCTGAGTGAAAAGTCACGTGAGCAGCTGACCTACAGTACAGGGGAGATGACCTCATCGGGTACATTGACTTGCAGTGCATGCGAGCAAACTCTGTATCTGAAGACTACTGGGCATGTGCCTCCCTGCCCGAAGTGCGCTAGCACGGCTTTCACTAAAAGTTATTGAGCTGGACTATTTGGGTCTGTTTTCTATGCTTGGCATCATGGACGGTAGAGTAGCTTTCAGTAGATGATTCTGAATGAAGTGCAGGAGAATGCGCGATGACCCAGGCTGACACGATTCACTCAAAGGACTATCGCGTCCACGCAGGCGACAAGGTCAAGCTAAAGCACTGGCCAACTCGGGTCGATCCGTACTATGGATCTAAGTCGCAATACAAAGAAATTCTCGAGAATCATGTGGCGCAATTGAGTGCACAGCAGCACATGCATTACGCCTCAAATCAATATGCCGTGTTACTGATTTTTCAGGCGATGGATGCTGCTGGAAAAGATGGAGCGATCCGCCACGTGATGTCTGGCATTAACCCTCAAGGCTGTCAGGTGTTCAGTTCTAAGCATCCGAGCGCTACCGAGTTGCAGCATGACTTTCTTTGGCGCGGCACGCGCAACTTACCCGAGCGTGGTCACATCGGTATCTTTAACCGCTCCTATTACGAAGAAGTACTGATTGCTCGCGTGCACCCAGAGATTTTGCGTAGCGAGAGCCTGCCAGACGCCTTGAAGCGAGGTAAAGACGTATGGCATGAGCGCTATCGATCAATTCGTCATCTTGAGCAGCATTTGCACTGCAATGGCACGCGCATTGTTAAGTTCTATTTACACCTGTCGAAAGAGGAGCAGAGAAAGCGTTTTTTGGAGCGTATCGATGAGCCAGAAAAAAATTGGAAGTTTAGCCAAGCTGACCTCATTGAGCGCAAGTTCTGGCCTCAGTATATGAAGGCCTATGAGAAGTGCTTGAGTGCCACTAGCACTAAAAACGCACCTTGGTATGTGATACCCGCGGATGACAAAAAGAATGCACGGCTGATTATTTCCCGCATTGTGCTCGATACCTTTGAGTCTCTAAAAATGAGCTATCCCAAAGCCAGTGCGCAGCGCCGGCGAGAATTACTTGATATCCGAAAAGAGCTGGCAAAGTAAGCTCGCTGGGAGTGATTGTCTTGAAGGATAGGAGTTTATGCTCGATAGATTAAGTACTGATACCGCCTTGCTCACCACCACACAAATGGCGCAAGTGGATCGATTGACGATTGTGTCTGGCATCAGTGGTGCCGTGCTCATGGAGAGCGCCGGTCGATCGGTTGCGCAAACTATCTTGCAGCGTTGGAGGCCTCGACCGGTACTAGTGCTGTGTGGTCCTGGCAACAATGGCGGTGATGGTTTTGTGGTTGCGCGACGTTTGGCTGAGGCTGGCTGGCCTGTGAGAGTGGCTCTTCTCGTGCCGCGCGATCATCTTTGTGGTGACGCGGCGCGGCATGCGGCGCTCTGGCAAAGTCCAGTTGAAGAGCTGGCACCGGAGGCGCTCGACGGTGCTGAACTGGTCGTAGACGCAATCTTTGGGGCTGGTCTTAGCCGTGCGCTTGATGTTGCGATCACCCAGACACTGGCAACTGCGGCGGAGCTAGGCTTAACGATAGTTGCCATCGACGTGCCAAGTGGCTTGATGGGCGATACTGGCGCTAACGTAGGTGCGGTCCAAGCATCGCTCACGGTTACTTTCTTTCGCAAAAAGCCTGGGCATTTGCTCCAGCCGGGCCGCGCGCTCTGCGGCGAGGTAGTTGTTGCCGATATAGGTACGCCGATGTCGGTATTTGACACACTCGTTCCCGACGCTTTCGAAAACAATCCATCATTGTGGCTAGACGCATTGCCCATGCTGCAACCCGACGGCCACAAGTACACGCGCGGTCATGCGTTGATCTGCGGTGGCTATCCCAGCACGGGTGCCGCACGTTTATCTGCCCGCGCTGCCGCGCGAGTGGGTGCAGGGCTGGTCACGATTGCAGTGGAGCCGCATGCTTTGCCTGTCTATGCAGCGGCGCTCACCAGTGTGATGGTGACACCAATCGCTGACTTAGCTGATGTCGATAGTTTACTGGCCGATGCGCGTTACTCAGGATTGTTGATCGGCCCCGGTGCAGGTCTCAACGATGCTACCCGCGAGCGTGTATTGGCGATGTTGAATACGGGGCGGCCTACAGTTCTCGACGCGGATGCATTGTCAGTCTTTAAAAATGACCCGGATGAGCTGATGCGCTCCATCACGGGGCCTTGCGTACTGACGCCGCACGAGGGGGAGTTCAAGCGGCTCTTCGATGACACCGGCGACAAGCTAAGTCGTGCTCGTAACGCAGCTAAGCGTAGCGGGGCGATACTCGTACTGAAGGGCAGCGATACGGTGATCGCCGCACCTGACGGGCGTGCCATTATTAATACTAACGCGCCGCCGACGCTGGCCACAGCGGGCTCAGGTGATGTATTGGCCGGATTGGTGTTGGGCTTAATGACGCAGGGTATGGAGCCATTTCTGGCCGCGGCAGCGGCAGTGTGGTTGCATGGCGCCGCCGCCACAGAGTTTGGCATTGGCCTTGTGGCTGAGGACTTATCGGAGGTATTGCCTATCGTGTTGCAGCGCCTTCATGCCCGGTTAGTGCTCTAGCGAACAGACGCGGCTATTGGTCGTGCTTCAGTGTCTATATAGCTTACTCATTCAGGAGCAACTATGAAGACACTACTGACGATTGAAGCATTGGCCGAATTAACGGCGGCGCACACGCCACCGTGTTTGTCACTATATCAAGCAACGCACCGATCGCGTCCGAACAATCAGCAAGACCCCATCCGCTTTCGTAACCTCCTCAAGGAGCTTGAGTCTTCCTTGCGACTGAAGCACTCAGCAGCCGAAACACAAATGCTCTTACAGCCGTTTGAAGCCTTGAGTGAGGATAAAAGTTTTTGGAACCACACAATGGCTGGATTGGCTGTGTTGGGTTCGGCTGGGTTTTTTCGAGTATTTTGCCTGCAACGCGAGCCGCCAGAGTTGGCCATCGTGGCGGATAGTTTTCATACCAAACCACTACGCCGCTTTCTACAGTCGATGGACCGTTATCAAGTTCTTAGCTTGAGTCGCGGCCAATTCAAAATCTTCGAAGGAAATCGTCATGCGCTTGACGAGCTACTACCGAGCGCTGATGTTGGGCGATCAATTCTCGATATTCTCGGCACCGAGCAAGGCGAGCCCACTCAGACCAGCTTCTCACATGCTGGAGGGGGTGCAAGTGCCGGTGTTCATCATGGGCAGGGTGGTAAGAGCGATAGCCTCGATGTAGAAGCCGATCGCTTCTTTCGTAGAGTTGATCATTTGGTGCTTGAGCATTACTCCAAGTCTTCCGGTCTGCCGCTTATTTTGGCCGCGCTCCCTGAGCATCATCATAGATTTCGCGAGATCAGCCACAACCCTTACTTACTCGACATTGGCTTGCATGCGAACCCTGAAGGTATGGCGACTACTGAGCTGGCGCAGCGTGCTTGGGAGGTCGTGGAGCCACAGTACCAGGCGCGCCAACTAGCCTTAGCAGACTCTTTTGCCACAGCGCTGTCCAAGGGCTTGGGTAGTGACAATTTGAACAAGGTTGCCACTGCCGCCGCTGAGGGTAGGGTTGCCAAGCTTTTGATTGAGTCGGGCCGTCAGATTGCAGGGCATCTTGATGTGACGACGGGCCGAGTCCGGACTGCTGAAATAAATGATCCAGACGTAGACGATTTACTTGATGACTTAGGCGAGCTTGTTGAGAAGATGGGTGGCGAAGTCTGTGTCTTGCCAACCGCGCGAATGCC
>JAGPVX010000024.1 GCA_018066805.1 Paraperlucidibaca sp.
CCAGACATGGAGTAGACCGTGCCCAGTGCTGCAACGACGACTTCGCGCGCGGCTAGGCCGGGCACTAGGGCGATGGATATTTCCCAGTTAAAGCCGATAGGCGCAAAAATCACCGCTAAAAAGGCACCGAGTTGGCCGGCGTAGCTGTAATCGATGGCAGGTCCAACTGCATCGGCTGGCGCACCAGGGAAGCTGGCTAAGAACCAAAGCAGCATGGTGACGGCGAAAATGATGCCACCAACGCGCTTAACGAAGATCAACATGCGCTCGTAAAGGCCGATGGCAATGCTGCGCCAGTCTGGCAGGCGATAGCTGGGCAATTCGAGCAATAGTGCGTGCTCACTGCGGTCAGATTGCAGCCATTTCATTACGTAGGCGACCAGTAAGGCGCTGGCGATGCCGCCGAAATATAAGGTGAATAAGACGATGCCTTGCAGGTTTAAAAAGCCCCAAACCGTCTGCGCAGGGATAAACGCTGCGATTAGCACGGTGTAGACCGGTAGGCGCGCAGAGCACGTCATCAGCGGTGCGACCATGATGGTGGTGAGGCGATCGCGCGGGTCGGAAATGCTACGCGTGGCCATGATGCCGGGGATTGCGCAGGCGAAGCTCGACAGCAGTGGAATAAAGGCGCGGCCAGTAAGGCCGGCTTTGAACATCAGGCGGTCGAGCAAAAATGCGGCGCGCGGCAAATAGCCGGATTCTTCGAGCAGCAGAATGAAGAAAAACAGGATGAGAATTTGCGGCAAGAACACTAATACGCTGCCGACGCCGGCGAAAATGCCGTCGTTGAGTAAGCTGCGCAAAAGGCCATCGGGCAATGATTGCGTGCTGAGGGCGCCAAGTTCACCAATACCGAACTCGATGCCATTCATGAAAGGTTCGGCCCAAGAGAACACCGCTTGGAAGATAAAAAACATCAATATCGCCAGCAGCGCTAAGCCGAAAATTGGGTGCAGTACCACGCCATCGATGGCGTCGTCGCGAGCATCGGTGGTGCGCGGCATGATCACGCAGGCGGCCAACATATCGCGCACAGCCTGGTGCAAGTCGCCGGCAACAGGCTCTGGTAACTGGCGAGTGAGAGGCTTATCTAGCGTTTGCAGCAGCGCATTCACGCCATCGCGGCGTGTAGCTATCGTTTCTACAACCTCAATGCCCAGTGTCGCGCTCAGCGCAGCAACATCAATGGTAATGCCGCGGCGTTTCGCAGCATCCATCATGTTTAGTGCCAAAATCATGGGGCGACCTAAGCGCATCGCCTCAAGCACAAAGCGCAAATGCAGGCGCAAGTTGGTGGCATCGGCAACGCAGACAATAAGGTCAGGCGCTGGCTCATCGGCAAGCTCGCCAAGGCAAACAGCGCGGGTGATCGCCTCGTCTGGACTAGTGGCATTGAGGCTGTAGGCGCCCGGTAGGTCGAGCACCAGCATTTGCCCGCCTGATGGCAAAAGGATGCGGCCTTCTTTGCGTTCAACCGTGACACCGGCGTAGTTTGCGACTTTTTGACGCGTGCCAGTGAGCTGGTTAAACAGCGAGGTTTTGCCGCAATTAGGGTTGCCGACTAGAGCAATACGAGAAATATCTGTCATAACTGAACCAGTGAGACGATCACGCGTGAGGCCTCGCTACGGCGCAGAGCAAAGCGCGTAAAGCCAATTTGCACCAATAATGGATCGCCACCAACGGGGCCGGTGGCGGTTATGCGCACCGTTTCGCCGGGCACAAAGCCAATAACGCCAAGGCGCTGGGCAATATTGTCAGCAGGGCCGATAGCCTCTACTTGCTCGACCACAGCGGTTTGAAAACGCGAAAGTTCAGAGAGACGCACGGCAACTCAACGTTATAAATGAGAATGATTCTTAGAATTGTGAGATTTAGCATCGCGACTGTCAAACCCTATTTTCTACGCTCGGGCATAAGATGTAGGACTGGCGAGGTCATCCGCAGCACGGTAGAGTCGTTAACCATCAGCAGGTCGTCTTTTGCTAGGAGAGTATATGAAGCGCTTATTAAAATGGATTGCCGGGATCGTGGCCATGGTGCTGCTCAGCGTGTCCGCGCTGGCGGGCTATGTGTTATTTGTCCTCGACCCCAACGATTACAAGCAAGCGCTCACCGACGTAGTGAAGAAAAAGACCGACATGGATCTTCAGCTAACTGGAGATTTAGCCTGGAAGCTATATCCGAGCATTGGTATTTCTCTTGGCGAAACTAGCCTAAAAGACCCTGCTCTAGGCGAGACACTGGTTGCCGTACAGCAAGCCAGCGTGTCGGTTGAGCTAATGCCTTTGCTAGATGGCCAAGCCTCTGTCGATGCGGTATCGCTAGATGGTGCCAATGTGCGCTTCGTGCAATATGCCGATGGCAAAACTAGCTGGGATACCTTGCTGGCTAAGCTGAAAAGCCCAGATGAAGATGACACTTCAAAAGAAGTAAAGTTCAATATTGAGAGCTTAGATATCACCAATACGCAGCTAACCTTGGTTGATAAAAAGGCGGGCGTAACGCGCACAGTTGATAAGGTCACGGTGCATGCAACAGACATCGATCCTGAAAAGGCATTTCCACTTTCTGCCAGCTTTGATGTCACCCAAGCTGATGAAGCCGGTAAGAAAGTCACCGCTGAAAATAGTTTGAACGCAGTTGTTACTCTCAACCTGGATGCTAAAAAGCCGCACATTGAAGATCTCACGCTCAATAGCGCGCTGTCTGGCAATATGTTGCCGGCGCCAATATCGATTGCTCTGAAAGCAGCATCTATCGATGTTGATATTGAAGCGCAGCAACACGCGATTAATGGCATGGTATTGGACGTCATCTACGCCGATCCGACTCGCCCTGCGCCGATTAGCGCGACCATTAATGCAGACATTAAGGCTGATATCGCTAAAGGCGAAGCCGTGGTTAATCCGTTAAAATTAACCACGACAGTGACAGATAAGGCGCTGACAAAGCCCATAGCCGTAACGCTAGACACCTCAGTAAATGCAAATTGGAAACTCGGCGATATCACTGTGCCGAAGCTAGTAGCGACGCTGGACAAAATTCGCTTAGAGGCCAATGTATCAGTGAAGTTGCCGGCACTAGTCAATGGCGCCGCTAATATCACCGACGGCATGCGCGCCAGCGGTAAGCTCAGCACCAATAGCTTTAATCCGCGCGATGTCATGGCAAATTTAGGCATTACGCCGCCAGTGACAAAAGATCCAAAAGCGCTGAGTAATGTCAGCTTGAGCGCGAATATCAGTGGTGATGAGCGCAATGTCTTGGCAAAAGATCTGCGCATTGCACTCGATGGCAGCAATATTACTGGTGAGGCGGGTGTACGTGAGCTACCGAAGGCACGCATCTATGCTCGATTAAATCTCGACAAGCTCAATGCCGATAATTATTTGCCGCCTGAAAAAGCGCTGACTGATAAAACTACAGCAGATAAAGGTCAGGCTAAAAAAGCCGCAGAAGCAATTTTGCCAGTTAAGTTATTGCGCGAGCAAAATCTCGACATCGGCCTGAAAGCCGGCGCGCTCACGATTATGAGCTACCCGATCACGCAACTAAGCTTGGCTGCAACCGCCCGCGATGGCCTAGTTAATGTCAGCGAGTTCCGTGGCCAAGTGGCTGATGGCAGCTTCAGTGTTCCCGCTAATATCGATGTTCGGGGTGCCAAGCCAGTGATCACACTGAAGCCTACGCTAAACAAAATCGACCTCGGGCCCATTGCGCAAAAAGCCTTGAAACAGGATGTGTTTGCTGGTCGCATGAACTTCAATGGTAATGTCACGGTACGCGGCAACACTACTGATGAGTGGATCAGCTCAGCTAAAGGCCCGAACACATTGCGCCTAAATGATGGCGTGATTAAAGGCGTGAATATCCGCGATGCGCTATTTAACGCCCTCGGCAAATATCAGGCGCTGCTGCCAATGCTGACTGGCCATAACAGCGAAGAGCTGAAGTCGAAAATCGGCAATACCGATATCGTTAGTCTATTAGGCGACATCACACTTGACCAAGGCGTGGTGCGCAACGAGTCAATGAAGGCCGACCTCAAGGATATGCAAGTTGCTGGCGCAGGCACATATAACTTGCAGACCAACGATGTCGACTACCGCTTTCAGCTCAAGCTCGACAAAAAGTACTGGGGCGAGAAAAACGCCAAGATGGCTGAATACGCCATCCCAGTTCGTTGCAATGGTAATTTGCAAGGCAGCCTAGCCACACTCTGCGGCCTAGACAAAGCCGGTATGGAGGGCATTGTTGGGCAAATTGCCAAGGCTCGTTTAGGCGAAGAAGTTGAAAAGCAAAAAGGTAAATTAGAGGAAAAGCTCACAGAGAAGCTCGATCCCGCGCAAAAAGAGGCTGTGAAGCAAATCTTTGACCTCTTCAAACGTTAATTTTTCTGATGCGGTCTTGGCATGGTTCGACCATGCCGGCCGCAAGCATTTGCCATGGCAGCAAAACGTCACCCCATATCGCGTATGGGTATCGGAGATCATGCTGCAGCAAACCCAAGTCAGTACCGCTCTGCCCTACTTTCAGCGCTTTATGGCAAGTTTTCCGACGCTCGCCGATCTTGCTAGCGCCTCTATCGATGATGTTTTGCATCATTGGACAGGGCTTGGCTATTACGCGCGTGGGCGAAACTTGCACAAGGCAGCGCTGCTAGCCTGTGAGCGTCACGACGGGCAGCTGCCGGCGAGTTTAGATGAGTTAGTGGCATTGCCCGGCATCGGTCGCTCCACCGCCGGTGCCATTTTATCACTTGGCTTTGGTCAGCGTGCGGTCATTCTCGATGGCAATGTGAAGCGAGTTTTGGCGCGTTATCACGCACTTGCGGGCGATCCGGCGAAGGCCGCAGTAGCAACGCAGTTTTGGTCTCTGGCCGATGCCTTAACGCCGACTCAGCGCTGCGGAGACTACACGCAAGCCATGATGGATTTGGGCGCCACGCTGTGTACGCGCACTAAGCCGGCCTGCGAGCGCTGCCCTGTGCAAGATGGCTGTATTGCCTACGCTCAAGGCGAGCCCACGCGCTATCCCGAAAAGCAACGAAAACAGCCCGTGCCACTGCGTGAGGTCACGCTAGCGATTCATTTGCATGATGATCAAGCATGGATGGCTCAGCGACCAAGCTCAGGCATCTGGGGCGGCCTCTGGAGCTTCCCAGAATGGCCGAGCGATACGCCATTGCCTACGCAAGCCGAAAGCCTGCCTGAGTTTGTGCATGTGTTTTCGCATTTTCGTTTAAACATTAAGCCTGTGATTATTCAGGCCACTTCGAGTTTGGCGGTTTCCGAAGCTGCCGGTCGCTGGGTTACACTCTCCGATCTGCCGGCGCTAGGTTTCCCCGCGCCCATTTATTCATTATTGCAGCGCTTAGGCGCGCGCCTGGAGGCGAGTTCATGACGCGCATGGTTTATTGCCGAAAACTCAAACAAGAACTGGAAGGCATGGCGTTTGCGCCATTCCCCGGTGAGCGCGGCCAAGAGTTATTCAACACCGTGTCTAAAGAGGCTTGGATGCAGTGGCTTCGTCACCAAACCATGCTGATTAACGAAAACCGTTTAAGCGTGCTCGATCCGCAAGCGAAAGCATTTTTAGATGAGCAGCTAGAAAAATACTTAAGCGGCGATGACTATGAGCGGGCCAGTGGTTGGACGCCTGAGAAGCCGGCGTGAGCTCTGCACCAGCAACCCGCGGCCCGGCATCGTTAGAGGCCTTGCAAGCAGCGTATCCCATGGTGCTCTCGACCAAGGTGCAATGGGGCGACATGGACGCGCTCAATCACGTCAATAATGTGGTGTATTTTAAGTATTTAGAAAATACGCGACTAACGCTGATGGAGCAGATGGGAATCTTCCCTCGACTATTTGAAGAGGGCACGGGCTTGGTTATTGCTGATGCGCGTTGCCGCTATAAAGCGCCAGTAGTCTACCCAGATACGCTACACATTGGCGTGCGTGCCGAGCTTGCTGGTGAGGACAAGGTTGTTTTTCACTACGCTTTGTTTAGTGAGCAAATGCAGCGAGTGGCTGCCGAGGCCGAGACAATTCAAGTGTGCGTAAACCCAGAAACGGGGCGTAAAACACCTATGCCGGAATGGTTTAAGGATGCTTTGATGACGTTGGCTTAAGTCTTCGCGTAAAGCACAAACAAAAATGCCGCTAATTAAGCGGCATTTTTGTTGGAGCGTAGAGCGTGAAGCTTAGTTACGGCTGGCACGCTTACGGTCAGTTTCGGTCAGGTGACGCTTACGCAGACGAATGGACTTCGGTGTCACTTCGACTAGCTCATCATCTTCAATGAACTCAAGCGCCTGCTCCAGTGTGAAACGAATTGGCGGTGTCAGCACAATGTTTTCATCTGTGCCGGAAGCACGAACGTTGGTCAGCTGTTTAGCTTTGGTGGGGTTAACCGCCATGTCATCGTTACGTGAGTTCAGGCCAATGATCATGCCTTCATAGACTTCAGTTTGTGGGCCAATATGGAGGCGACCACGTTCTTGCAAGTTCCACAGGGCGTAGCCGAGAGCGACACCTTGCACCATGGAGATTAGTACGCCATTTTGACGCTTAGCGACATCGCCTGATTTCAATGCGCCATAATGCGAGAAGCTGGCGGTCATGATGCCGGTGCCGGAGGTCATGGTTAAGAACTCGGAGCGGAAGCCGATGAGGCCGCGCGAAGGCACTGTGGCTTCAATACGAATACGACCTTTGCCGTCGAGAATCATATTGGTCATGTCGCCGCGGCGTGTGCCCATTTGCTCCATGACGCCGCCTTGATGCTGCTCTTCAACGTCGAAAATGACATTTTCGAAGGGCTCACATTTCACACCGTCGACTTCCTTGAAAATTACTTCAGGGCGTGACACGCCCATCTCGAAACCTTCACGACGCATGTTTTCGATGAGTACCGACAAATGCAGCTCGCCGCGACCTGAGACTTTGAATCGGTCTGGGCTGTCGGTGGGTTCAACGCGCAGAGCGACGTTATGGATCAGCTCTTTTTCTAGGCGATCTTTGATGTTACGCGAGGTCACATACTTGCCTTCACGACCGGCAAATGGTGAGTTGTTGACTTGGAATGTCATGCTCACGGTGGGTTCGTCGACGGAGAGCAATGGCAATGCTTCAACACACTGTGGGTCGCACAGTGTGTCGGAAATCCCTAAGCCTTCCATGCCGGTGACGCAAATGATGTCGCCTGCATCTGCTTCTGGCACTTCAACTCGGTTTAAGCCGTGATAGCCCATGATTTGCAAAATACGGCCGTTACGCCTTTTGCCTTCGCTATCGACGATGGTGACTTGCGTATTGGTTTTGACACGACCGCGAGTGATGCGACCGATGCCGATAACGCCAACATAGCTGTTGTAATCGAGTGATGAAATTTGCATCTGGAATGGGCCGTCAACATCGACTTCTGGCGGCGCAACACGATCAATAATGGTTTGGAATAACGCCGTCATGTCGGTGCCGAGCTTGTCAGCTTCGTAGCCAGAGATGCCGTTGAGGCCAGATGCGTAGACGACAGGAAAGTCGAGCTGCTCATCGGTAGCGCCTAAGTTGTCGAACAATTCGAAAACTTGGTCCATAACCCAATGTGGGCGAGCGCTTGGGCGATCAACTTTGTTAAGCACAACGATGGGCTTGAGGCCGCGAGCGAAGGCTTTCATGGTCACGAAGCGGGTTTGTGGCATTGGGCCATCAACCGAGTCAACCAAGAGGCAGACAGAATCGACCATCGACAGTACGCGTTCAACCTCGCCACCGAAGTCGGCGTGGCCTGGAGTGTCGACGATGTTGATGCCGTATTCTTGGCCATCGCGCGGGTCAGTCCATTTGATGGCAGTGTTTTTTGCCAAAATGGTAATGCCGCGTTCCTTCTCCAAATCGTTGGAGTCCATGACGCGCTCGACATCACCGCCGCGATCGCCGAAGGTGCCCGATTGCTGTAGCAGCTTGTCGACGAGCGTAGTTTTGCCATGGTCAACGTGAGCGATAATAGCGATATTTCGGATTTGCTTGATAGACAAGATAGGTCTCGCGCGGCGGTCAAAAATTGGGCGCAAAGTATACCTGAACTATTGCCACAATTCTTGTGCTGATTAAATGTGTGGAAGTTCGAGTATAAAAAAAGCCACCCGAAGGTGGCTTTTTTGCATTACGCGTTAGGAATTACTTCTTAACGGTAACTTTCACTTCGCCTTGAGCAACAGCTACTGAGCGACGGTTTTTAGCACGGCCTTCAGCAGTTTTGTTGTCGGCAACTGGTTGTGCAGCACCGTAGCCTTTCGAGCTGATGCGATCTGCGGACAAGCCGTAGGTCTTGGTCAGTACGTTAGCAATGGCGTCGGCACGACGTTGGCTCAGGGCATCGTTATACGAAGCGGTGCCGCGTGAGTCAGTGTGGCCTTGGATTTCAACAGTAGCTGCTGGGTATTCTTTCAGCAGTTTTGCAATGCCTTCGATTTCGTCATGGAACTCAGGTTTCACAACTGATTTGTCAGTATCGAACAGCACGCGCATTTCACGGCTAACTGTTTCAACTAGTTCTTTCGTGCAGCCATCAGCAGTCACAACCACATTGGTTGGTGTGCCTGGGCATTTGTCAGCGCTGTTAGCAACGCCATCTTTGTCGTCGTCGCCATCTGTTTTCACAGCAACGGCAGCTACTGGAGCAATGGCTGCTGCTTTTTGGCCGCCGAAGCTATAAGTCACACCAACAGAGGCGATGCCGTCGTGATCGCTTTCTTGCATATCTTCAACGCCACGGATTTCGCCGCGAAGCGCTAGGTTGTCGGCCATTTCATAGAAGGCACCAACTGCGACGTTAGCAATAGTGTGTTCTGTATAGCCGTTATTTGTGCCGCGAGCCAAACCACCGCCGATCAGAACATAAGGCTGTAGTTTGTTTTCAACATTGAAGCGGTAGTAAGTATCTAAAGTAGCCATTTCATGGCGAGTAGCACCCGTGCCACTCGCTTTGTTTGTAGGGTTGGCGAAGCCGTAGCGAAGCTCTAAACCTACATTTGGATTGACGCGGTAACCAAGAGCTAATGAGGAGTCGACGCCATCGTCGAGGCCTTTGTCATTGTCGTACATGTGGTAGCCGATCATCGGGCTGACAGTGATTTCGGCATGAGCTGCCATGGCAGCTGTAGCCATAAATGTTGCCAAAGCAAGTTTATGCAATTTCATAGTCAATAAATCCTTGTAAATAAATGATTACTAGATGTAACAGCACGTAGAGTAGTGCGATGCAGTAAACTGGTCAAGTAAACGACTTTACCGTTCAGCCTAACTATCTTCGTGTGAGTTTTTTATCGTGCCAGACTTTCTTCAACGCTTTCATTTTCAAGACACACCTGTTCGTGGCGAGCTTTGCCGACTCAACGATGCTTATCATTCTGCACGGGCAAAACACCACTACCCTGAGCCTGTGGCGGCGCTATTGGGGCAGGCTATGGTGGCTGTTGCCCTAATGACGGCAACCCTAAAGCTCAAAGGCAGTCTTATCCTGCAAATTCAAGGCGATGGCCCTGTTGGCTTGATTATGGCGGAGTGCAATCAAGCTGGTGATGTACGTGCTATTGCGCGTTTTGACGCTGATGCAAACTATACCGATACGCAGTGGACGACACTCACAGGCGTCGGCCGCCTACTACTGACTATCGAGCCTGATGATGGTGAACGCTACCAGGGTATTGTGCCGCTAGAGGGCGCGAGTTTGGCTGACGCACTGGGCTATTACTTCCAGCAGTCTGAACAACTTCCGACGAAATTCATTTTTGCTGCCGACAACGAAGGTGCTGCAGGCTTAATGCTGCAGGTTTTGCCGGGTCATAATAGTGGCGAAGACGATGATTTGTGGCCGCGCGTCACACAATTGGCGGCGACGGTGAAAAATGAAGAGCTATTAGGCGTTGATCCCGAGCAGCTTTTATATCGGCTCTTTCACGAAGAGTCGGTTGAACTTTTCCCGACGACAGAGCTGCGTTTTAAATGCACCTGCTCGCGTGAGCGTAGTGCTAACGCCTTAGTGTCGTTGGGTGTTGAAGAGCTGCGCGAAGTTGCTGCTGAGCAAGGAGGCACGATCAGCGTCGACTGTCAGTTTTGCCATCAGGTTTATGGCTTCGATGCGGTAGACATCGAGCAGCTATTTCAACCTGCTGCGGATGCGCCAGATAGCGTGCAATAAGCTAGCGACGCATCCATAGCCTAGGTTTGGGCAGCGTGATGCTAACGTCCAAGCCGCCATCGGGATGATTGCTTAGGTGTAGTTGGCCGCGATGCTGCAAGACAATGCGCGCCACAATGGCAAGACCCAAGCCCGAGCCTTGCGAGCCGCGCGCACTATCGCCGCGGCGAAATGGCTCCTGCAGCTCCTGCATGCGCGTTTCATCAACTCCCTGTCCGTGATCACGGCAACGCAATAAAATATTGGGCCCTACTTCTTCTGTGCTAAACACGACAGGGGCTTGGCCGTAGCGCATCGCATTTTGAATTAGATTTCCGATAAGCCGTTTAAACGACAGTTTGCGTAAGCGCAGTGGTGGGATTTCACCAAGCACAGTTTCGATACGAATAAGATGGCTAAATTGTTGCGTCACTTCACTGACCAAGGCATTTAAGTCGATTTGCTCGGCCTGCTCTTCTGAGCCATCACGCATAAAGGCGATGAACTGATCCAAAATCGCGTCCATATCTTCAATATCGGTAACCAAGCCTTCTGCTAAGTCACGATCGCGCATCACTTCAGCTGTCAGGCGCATGCGTGTTAATGGTGTGCGCAGGTCATGTGAAATGCCGGCGAGCATAACCGTGCGCTCCTGCTCGGCGAGATGAATTTGCCGTGTCATTTGGTTAAAGGCTCGGTTCACTGCGCGAATTTCTGTTGGCCCACTTTGCACATCCAGCTGCGTGCTGTGCTGCCCACGCCCGACGCGTATCGCCGCTAGTTGCAGGCGCTTTAATGGTCGGTTGAGCTGGCGAGCCAGAATAATAATGGCAATGATCGATAGCAGCGGAACGCCCAAGACCCATCCTAAAATAATGCCCGGGCTGTATTGCTGCATAAATAGCAGCTCTTCGCGTACCCACATGGGTTGCTCGGTGTCGGCGCTTATCCAGAGTGTAGGGACCGGTTTAAACTCGAAGTACACCAAGGATGGAAAGCCTATTTCGCGGCGTAGCTGCTTTTGAAAGCGGTCGGTAAATAGCTCAGCAAACCATTTATCACGTGGCGATGGAAAGCGTTCGACATCACGAACAATTTCTACATTTCCGTAGTCTCGAAGCGCACGATCGATAATCTCTGGCGCAACGCCTTCGCGCTCAGCATCGCGTAGCTTCAGCATTTTAATAGCAGAGCTATGCGCGTGCTGACGAATCTCCGGCAAATATAAGTTTTGCCAAAAAAACGCAATCGATAGCGCCTGACTCATCAGCACCACGATGCCAATAACAAGCGTCGTGCGCATGGCGCTCGAGCGTGGCTTCAGCCATTGCACGAGGCTGCGTTTGCGCTTAGCCGAATCTTGCAGCTTGAGCATTAGATTAGCTCATCGGGCACAAATACATAGCCCACGCCCCACACGGTTTGGATATAGCGGGCGTTAGCGGGATTGGTTTCGATGAGCTTGCGTAGGCGTGAAACTTGGACATCGATGGATCGTTCCATCGCGCCCCACTCACGGCCGCGAGCGAGCGCCATGAGCTTATCCCGAGTGAGTGGTTCGCGTGGATGTTGTACTAGGGCTTTTAAGACGGCGAATTCGCCCGTCGTCAGCGATACCGAGGTGCCGGTATTGCTCAGTTGGCGCGTTGATAAGTCCAGTGTCCATGGACCAAAGCTGACAACTTCGCTGGTTTGTGATGGCGCGCCAGGTAGTTCGCGCGTCTGCCTGCGCAGTACGGCCTTCATGCGCGCTAAAAGCTCCTGCGGATTAAATGGCTTTTGCAAATAATCATCGGCGCCGGCTTCAAGGCCGTTGATGCGATCGCTGTCTGCGCCACGCGCGGTAAGCATAATAATTGGCGTGTTATTGCCTGACTCGCGAAGGCGATGGCAAATGGCAATGCCATCTTCGCCGGGCAGCATAAAGTCGAGCACGATCAGCGCGAATAGCTCGCGGCCGAGTACGCGATCCATTTGCACGGCATCGGCGACTGTTTTTACGCCATAGCCTTGGTCTTCTAAAAATCGCTGTAAAAGCGTGCGTAGGCGCACATCGTCATCGACAACTAAAATCTTCTGGGCATCGCGGTTGTCGCTATTCATCCCATCCTCATCTGGTTTTACCGTTAAGCCTGAGTGTACGCAGGCGCAAGGCGTTTGAACACGGGCGGCTTTTGCCTGACACAGGCGGCGGAGTAAGTGGTTTAATTGCGCATCTTAAAAATCGTATTTAACAATACTGTGAGTTGTTATGTCTGCGCTAGCTTTACAAATTGCCCGTGAACTCAATGTGCGACCTGAGCAGGTCGAAGCCACCATCGACTTATTGGATAGCGGCGCTACGGTGCCGTTTATCGCGCGCTATCGTAAAGAAGTGACCGGAGCGCTCGATGACACACAGCTGCGCCAGCTCGAAGAACGGTTAGTGTATTTGCGTGAGATGAGTGATCGCCGCACGGCCATCATTTCCAGTATTGAAGAGCAAGGCAAGATGACCGACGTTTTGCGCGAACAAATTCTGGCCGCTGAAACTAAAGCGCGTTTGGAAGATTTGTATTTGCCATATAAGCAAAAGCGCGTGACTAAGGGCCAGCAAGCCATCGCCGCTGGCCTTTTGCCACTGGCCGATATGCTGTTTAACGACCCTTCTAAAGTGCCGGAAGCTGAGGCGCAAGCATTTATTGTGGCCGAGGCTGCCGAGGGCGGCTTGGCCTATCCTGACGTGAAGGCCGTGCTTGATGGCGCAAAACATATACTGATGGAGCGCTTTGCAGAGCAGGCCGATTTGCTGGCTTTATTGCGCGATTACTTGAAAGGTCGTGCTTTATTAAGTGCTCGTGTAGTGGTCGGTAAAGAAGCGGGGGCAGCAAAGTTTCAGGATTATTTTGCGCATGATGAAGCCTTAGCTAAAGTGCCATCGCATCGCGCGTTGGCGATGTTCCGTGGCCGCAATGAAGGCTTTTTGTCGCTAAACTTTACCCTGCCAGATACCGATGATGGCGTGCATCCCTGCGAGCATTTAATTGCCAATCATGTTGGCATTGAGGCGGCTAATCGCCCTGCCGATGTTTGGCTGAATGAAGTTGTGCGCTGGACATGGCGCGTGAAACTGCTCACGCATTTGGAAAGCGACTTGCTCGGCGAGTTGCGCGTGCAGGCCGAAGAAGAGGCTATCCGCGTCTTTGCTCGCAATATGAAAGATCTATTAATGGCCGCGCCCGCTGGCTTGCGCCCGACATTAGGCTTAGACCCTGGCCTGCGCACTGGCGTTAAAGTCGCCATTGTCGATGGCACTGGCAAGCTCGTTGCGCATAGCACGGTTTTCCCGCATCAGCCGCGCAACGATTGGGATGGTTCGCTGCATGCACTCGCTGAGCTATGTAAAACACATGGCGTTGAGCTCGTCGCCATTGGCAATGGCACGGCCTCGCGCGAGACCGATAAGTTGGTCGCCGAGCTGATGAAGAAGCATCCGTCTCTTGGATTGACCAAAATCGTGGTCAGCGAAGCCGGCGCATCGGTGTACTCAGCGTCTGAATTGGCCGCGTTAGAATTCCCCAATCTCGATGTGACTTTCCGAGGTGCGGTATCGATTGCTCGCCGCCTGCAAGACCCGCTAGCGGAGCTGGTGAAAATCGATCCGAAAGCCATTGGCGTTGGTCAGTATCAGCATGATGTTAATCAGCTCAAGCTCTCGCGCATGCTCGACACTGTAGTAGAGGATTGCGTAAACGCCGTTGGCGTGGATGTGAACTCGGCCTCGGCAGCACTGCTCACGCGCATCGCCGGCTTAAACGCAACGCTAGCGCAAAACATCGTGGCATTCCGTGATGCTAATGGCGTCTTTCGCGATCGCCAAGATCTGAAAAAAGTGCCGCGTTTAGGCGAGCGTACATTTGAGCAAGCCGCAGGCTTCTTGCGCATTGCCCAAGGTAGCAACCCGCTGGATGCATCAGCGGTGCATCCAGAATCTTATCCACTAGTGGCGAAGTTTCAGGCCGCTGCTGCATGTGATCTCGCGCAGCTCATTGGCAATAGCAAAGCATTAAAGTCGATAAAGCCAGCTGATTTTGTCGATACAAGCTTTGGTTTGATCACGGTGCAAGATGTGCTCAGCGAGCTAGAAAAGCCCGGCCGTGATCCGCGCCCTGAATTTAAAGCGGTAACGTTTAGTGATGCTGTAACTGAAATGAAAGACCTGGTGCCCGGCATGGTGCTCGAAGGCGTGGTGACTAACGTTACTGCCTTCGGCGCATTTGTTGATGTTGGTGTGCATCAGGATGGCCTAGTGCATATTTCTGTGCTGTCGGATCGCTTCATCAAAGATCCGCATGAGGTGGTGAAGGCTGGCGATATTGTCAAAGTGAAAGTCATGGAAGTAGATCTGCCGCGTAAGCGTATTGCTCTGTCTTGTAAGCTAGATGCGGCGTTGCCGACAGCTGGCGATGGCGTGGCGAAAGACCGCCAGTCATCACCGCGCGGCGCATCACGCCAGAGCGCCGCAACAGCTAAGCAGCCGCAACGCCAACAACAAGGCAGCGCGCCATTAAAGTCCGGCACCTTAGGCGACTTGTTTCGCAAAGCCGGCGTATCGAAATAAGCATTTGTCATCGTGGCCAGTAACGGCGGCGATTTAGGAGAGGTCGATGGACCGCGAATTAAGCATCCAGCTGCAGTGGCTGAGTAAGCAAGCAAGTTGTTTGCAGGGCATGAAGCGTGGCTTGGAAAAAGAGTCGCTGCGTATCGATAGTGATGGCTGGTTGGCGCAAACACCACACCCTGCTGCACTTGGCTCAGCGCTAACGCACCCGAGTATAACGACGGATTATTCCGAGGCTCTACTTGAACTCATCACGCCGCCTTGCGACAGCATCGCGAGTGCTTTCGGCTATCTCGATGAAGTTCATCGCTATGTCTATTCGCAGCTAGGCAGTGAGCGCTTATGGGTCAATTCCATGCCCTGCAAGCTTGGCCCCGATGCACAAATCCCGCTCGCGCAATATGGCAGCTCCAATATCGGTCGCATGAAAACGCTGTATCGCCACGGCCTCGGCCTGCGCTACGGCCGACGCATGCAAACCATTGCCGGCATTCATTACAACTTGTCATTCCCCGATAGTTTTTGGCAGGCCTGGCAGGAGGCGAGCGGCAATACGCAAAGCTTGACCGACTTCCGCTCAGAAAAATCCTTCGCGTTAATACGCAACTTCCAGCGGCGCAGCTGGTTGCTTTTGTATTTGCTTGGAGCGAGTCCGGCGGTATGCGGTAGCTTTTTAGCCGGCCGTGAGCACGGCCTAGATGCCATGCCATCGGGCACGCTATATCGACCCAATGCAACATCCTTGCGCATGAGTTCTTTGGGCTATCAAAACGATGCTCAATCAGACTTGAAAGTGTCGTATAACGCCCTCGATGAATATGTACGTGATCTTGATCGCGCCATTCGCACACCGTATGCGCCTTATGAGGCCATGGGCGTTAAGCAGAACGGTATTTATCAGCAGCTAAATGGCCATATTCTGCAATTAGAAAATGAGTATTACGGCTTAATTCGACC
>JAGPVX010000033.1 GCA_018066805.1 Paraperlucidibaca sp.
CCAGAAGTAGTAATTTCAGCGTGAGCCATTGCGCCGACAGTCATTAAAGAAGCAGCGATAACAGCATGTGATAATTTGGTCAGTTTCATGGTCAAACTCCATTCACTCTATTTAGGATGACTCGCGGTATTGATTCCACGATGTGCACGATAAACATTGCAGCTGCCGTGCCAACTTCACAAAACACATCTCAACGCGCTTAGTTTGCACCGCCAAAGCGGCATAAATACTGAGGTCGTAGCCACTAAATAGGCATAAACACTTGCCATATCTACCACTTCGTGGCTAGCACCAAATTGGTGCAATGATGTGGCTACTCCTATTAGTTGCACCGCTGCGCATCAAAATGATGCATAGCGGTGCGCTCGTCAGCACACCTAGCCATGCAGTAAACTCCGACACATTAGGAGATAGACCCATGGCACACGAAACCTTAATTAATCGCCTCGGCCAACAGTTTGGCGAGCGCCTGCCGAGCAGCTTGCAGACTGCCCGTAGCGAGCTTGAAGGCACGCTCAAAGGCTTATTGCGCGATGCCCTGTCGCGGATGGACTTGCTCACTCGCGATGAGTTCGATGTCCAGCAAACTTTGCTCGCTCGCACGCGCAGCAAAGTAGACGCACTAGAAGCTCAGCTGCGTGAGCTCGAAGCACAGCTCACCGCCCTCGAAAAAAAATAACGCCCTCGACCTAGCGCTACGGCAATGGCTGAGCCATACCTATTGATAATAGGTATGGAGAGCCGCCATGGCCTTAGCCAGTGTCGACAGCCGCGCCAGCGTTGGCCTGCAATCGCCGGCGGTGCGCATTGAAGTGCATTTATCAGCCGGACTACCGGGCTTAGCGATGGTCGGCATGCCGGAAGCCGGCGTGCGTGAAAGCAAAGATCGCGTGCGCTCAGCCATCATTAATAGTGGCTTCACCTTTCCGCAACAGCGCATCACCATCAACCTTGCGCCGGCTGAGCTGCCAAAAGAAGGCGCACGCTTTGACTTAGCCATAGCACTGGGTATTTTAGCCGCTAGCCAGCAATTACCTGAATCAGCGTTGAATCAGCTCTGCTGTGTTGGTGAGCTAGGCTTATCGGGTGACCTACGTGCGGTGCGCGGTGTCTTGTCTGATAGTTTGGCGTCCTTGCAGGCTGGCCAGCGTTTATTAGTTCCGCAAGCGAATGCATTGGAGGCAAGACTAGTCACGGAGGCACGAGTACTCTCAGCTGGCACATTAAGCTCGGTAGTGGAGTTTTTACGCGGCCAGCAAGATGCGGTCGAGCATGCGTCTCTGCCTGCGGTGATCTCACATGATGCGGTATTTCGTCATGACCTAAGCCAAGTAAAAGGCCAGTTTGGCGCTCGCCGAGCGCTGGAAATAGCTGCCGCTGGTGGCCACTCATTGCTGCTGTATGGGCCGCCTGGCTCAGGTAAAACATTGCTGGCGAGCTGTTTACCGAGCATCTTGCCGCCGCTGAACTGCGAGCGACAGCTGCAAGTCACAGCACTGCATTCACTGATAAATCATCCGCGCGAACTTTCTAGCCAGCCGCCTTTTCGTGCGCCGCATCACAGTGCAACACGGCCAGCGCTGATCGGTGGTGGCTCCGGCATACCGCGCCCCGGCGAGATTTCATTAGCTCATGCTGGCGTTTTATTTCTCGATGAGTTGCCAGAGTTTGACCGCCATGTGCTGGAGTCATTGCGCGAGCCACTAGAGTCCGGCGAGGTATGGATTGCTCGCGCCAAACATCAGCTCTGCTATCCCGCTCAGTTTCAGCTGATCGCCGCGATGAACCCCTGCCCTTGCGGCCATAAAGGCGCTAAACCCGACATCTGCCGCTGCACACCGGAGCAGACGGCGCGCTACGCTGGGCGCATATCTGGGCCATTGCTCGATCGGCTGGATTTATCTATTCGTGTTGATGCGGTGCCACTGACATTGCTTCGGGCCAATAGTGCGCCGAGTGAGTGCAGTGCGGTGGTGCGTAAGCGTGTGATGACGGCTAGAGCACGGCAAGCGGCGCGCCAAGGTGATGTGTTAAATGCGAACTTGCCGGCAGCGGGACTGCAGACGCAACTAGACGTGAAAGCGAATGAGTTTTTGCAAAGCGTTGGCGAGCGGATGGCGCTGTCGGCGCGGGCGTATCATCGCGTATTGCGCGTGGCGCGAACGATTGCCGACCTAGAGGCAGCTGATGTGGTGAGTGCGGCGATAGTGGCCGAAGCACTGACCTATCGTCAGCGCCCGACCTAAGCGCTACCGGCTTAATAATGATTTATATAGCCTGCATGCCTGCTTCAGTGCCAGCGGAAAAACTCAGTCTCATCGGCTAAATAGCTACGAGACAGAACCATTTTATGAATCTCGCTAGCGCCGTCGACCAAACGCGCTTGGCGAGCGTAGCGATACACCCATTCCACCAACGTGTCTTTCGAATAGCCCTGTGCACCCAAGAGCTGAATGGCAGTATCGGCGGCCTTATGTAATGTATCTGCGACATGCACTTTTGCCATCGATACTTCTTTGCGAGCAAAGTCGCCTTGATCAAGCATCCAGGCAGCATTCATCGTGAGCAACCGACCGATATGAATGTCCATGGCGGCAGCGCCGAGCATCCATTGCACACCCTCATGCTCGGCCAAGGTAATGCCGAAGCTTTGGCGCTGGCGGATATATGCGCCGGCAATTTCTAAGCAACGTTTGCTCAACCCAAGCCAGCGCATGCAATGCGTTAAGCGCGCTGGCCCCAAACGTATTTGCGTGACTTTGAGGCCATCGCCTACTTCCAATAAGCGCTGCTCGTCCGGAATCATCAGGCCGTCAAACACCAGCTCACAATGGCCGCCGTGCTCCTCGGGGCCCATGATGGCAATGCGCCGCTCAATGCGCCAACCAGGCGAGTCGGCATCGAATAAAAATGCAGTCAGACCTTTGCGCTCATCATCGCTGGTGCGGGCAATCAAGATGAATGTCTGCGCACCCTCAGCACCTGTGATAAACCATTTACGGCCAGTAATACGCCACTGATCACCAATTTTTTCAGCCTTGGTATAAGTCAGAGATGGATCAGAGCCACAGCCTTTCGGCTCGGTCATGGCGAAAGCCGAGCGCACTTTGCCATCGATAATTGGCTGCAACCAACGCTGCTTCAGCGCCTCGGTTTTCAGCACTTTATTCAGCACCTGCATATTGCCGTCATCAGGCGGGGCGCAGTTAAACACTACCGGCCCAAATGGCGAACGTGCCGCCTCTTCGTAAATTGCCGCCATGCCCACGTGATTTAAACCACGGCCACCGCGCGATTCGGGCATTTGAAAGGCCCACAATCCAGCGGCCTTGGCCTTAACGCGTAAGCCCGCCAGCACGGTCTCGTCGATGTTTTCATGGGCATCCATAAAGCCTTTTTGCGACTCCAACGGCAGCAATTCTTGACTGACAAAATCAGCTACTTGCTGGCGTAGCGCCTCGACTTCGGGGCTAAGCGTAAAGTCCATTAAAACGTACCGACATAGAAGTCGCGCTGAATGTTTGCCGCTTGCGATGGATCGTTGGCATAGCCATCGAACTCAGTAACACCGACATGACGCAATGCAGTTTCATCAAGCCAACAGACTTCACTCGCGAAACTCTCACGCTCGGTTAAAAGTGCATACGCAGCATCGGCCATAATGCTTGGTTTACGCGCCATAGCGAGACCCACTTCACCAGCGGTCAAACTAACAGCAGCAGTAGCAATCAATGTTGCCGGCCACAATGTACGGACTTGCACACCACGATTAGCGACCTCTTGCTGGAAGCCGAGACTTAACAAAGTCATGGCGTATTTGGTACTCGTATACGGCGCGAAGGCACCCAGCCAGCCCGGGTCCAGGTTTATTGGAGGGCATAGGTTGAGCACCTGACCACCACTTTTAAGCAGGTGCGGCAGGCATTCACGCATGGTAATCATAGGTGCGCGCGAGTTCAGCGCATGCATTAAGTCGTAATGCTTGGTTTGCGTCGCGGCGATCGGCGTCACACCAATAAATCCAGCATTGTTCACCAGCACATCAATGCCACCAAAATGCTCAATTGTTTGCGCTATAGCGGCTACCAGCTGCGCCTCATCACGAGCGTCGACAACTAATGCCAATGCTTGCCCGCCTGCAGCTTTAATCTCCTCAGCCACACTATGCACCGTGCCGGGCAAGCGCGCATGCGGTTGATCGGTCTTTGCTGCGATGACCACATTGGCTCCTTCGCGGGCAAAGCGCAGCGCGATTTCACGTCCAATACCACGGCTTCCACCCGTCATAAACAGCGTTTTTCCCTGCCATGCGCTCATACAGCACTCCTCATCTCAGATGTTTCTAATGTTTGCCACCGCACCGGCAAGCCATCGGCTGGCGTCGGCAATGACGTAAAATTGATCGGCATACGATAGCCCGAGGCGACTGACCAGCGATAGCGCCGCAGCAAATGATAAAGAATGGTCTTCACTTCCATCTCAGCAAAGTGCATGCCGATACATTTATGCGCACCGCCGCCAAACGGCACGTACTGATACGGATGGCCTTTATGCTCGGCACGCTCAGGACTAAAGCGCTCAGGGTCAAATAGCTCGGGATTGCGCCAATACTGTGGCAAATGATGCGTAACTAAAGGGCTGATAATCACATACGTTTTCGCCGGAATATCCATGCCGGCAAAATGGCAGGCCTTCTTTGTTCGTCGCGGTAGCACGTGTACCGGTGAAAGCAGCCGCAATGACTCGAAAAATACCTGCTGCATGAGCGGCAATGCAGCGAGGTCGTCATAGCTCAGCGTGTCTTTGTCTAATGCTTGAGCTTCCTCACGTAGACGCTCCTGCCACTCTGGGTATCGTGCCAAGTAGTAACTCATCGAGCTGAGTGCGATGGTGCTAGTGTCATGCGCAGCCATCATCAAGAAAATCATGTGATTAACGATATCTTGGTCTTGAAAGCCAATGCCGTCCTCATCCTCAGCACTAAGTAGATAGCTGAATAAATCTGGCCCTAAATTGTCACGCTTGGAGGCGATACGCTGGCGAAAAAACTGCTCCAGTTCTTTCCGCGCCTGCAAACCACGATGCCAACGCCCGCCCGGCACAGGGAAGCGCACCAAGGCCGTGCCAGCACGCACGCAATCGACAAAAGCATGGTTAATTCGGTCAGCCTCGGGGCCTAATTGCTCGCCCATAAACACTTGCGTGGCGATATCTAAAGTGAGCTCTTTCAACGCTGGATAGAGCTTAAAACGTTGGCGCGAATGCCAATTCGCGATGCCATTAAGCACCGCTTCATTCATGCCCACGAGGTAAGCCTCCATGGCCGGACGCTTAAACGCCGCCTGCATAATGCCGCGATGTTGGCGATGCTCCATGCCATCGAGCAGCATGATGCCGCGAGTAAAAAATGGTCCAATAAATGGCGTCCACCCTTCGCCACTGGAAAAGACATTGCCTTCGTTTTTCAGCACAAAGGCGAGCGCATCGGGCCCACTTAAGGCCAATGAACTAATGCCTAATGCCTTCCCACGCACCACAGGACCATGGCGTAAGTGCATGTCGATGCCGCTGGAGATTGGTCGGAAAAAGAAGTTCAGCGTTTGCCCTAAGATCGGCAAGCCCTTAGCTTCAGGGATGCGCGAAAGCATGTCACGGCGCTCTCGCCGCTCAGCTAGCCAGCTCATTTAGCCGCACTCATATCGGCCTGCTTAGCCGCACTGCGTTGATGTGCCAACTCAGCATCAACAACTCCTGCTGGACGCTGACCAAGACTTTGCTTCATGGCAATTTTTTGTAGTTTTCGCCCACGTTTTTGCTGCGCCGCATGCCATCTGGGCCGCAAACGCTGCCCTGTATACAGCACAGTGCGTGGCAACAGTGTCAGTAAGGGAAACCACGGTTTGATATTACTAGGCAATCCAAGCTGCTGCATTTGCTCAGCGGTCAAAAAATAGCGGCTAATGCTTAAGTGAATTTGATAGGCCACTTTGCGACGCAGATTCTCCTGCGTTAAAAAATGCCGCTCCAATGGCTCTTTCGATAAGGCCAGGCCCAGCTCACGACTCGTCCAGTCTGGCGGGCTCTGCGTCATCAAGGCCGCGTGCAATAACACCGCACCATCACGTTCGTTAAAGCGCAGCCAACGTGCATCGACACCCATCAGCCAGCAGGCGTAACTCCACAGCATCATCACCCCGCGAGATTCACGAGGCGTTGCCTGCACACCAAGCTTGCGCAGGCCACCGAGCATGACCACGCTAAAGCCCAAATAGGTCGCCGCCATATCGATCTGATTTAACGGCAGACCCCAGACCGAATGCTCCCAGTCAGCGCGCTTATCGAGCTGGCGGCGCACCACAGCGTGCACCATGCGTACTTGCAGTGTGGTGGCGAAGCCGGGGCCAAAGCGGCGAAGGCCATCTGGCTCAGTGCAATCCATCCACCATTTGCCAGTTTCGCCCACGCGCTGCGCCGTGCCTCGCGTTAGCGCACCGGTCATTACTAAAGCTTGGTTAAAGCCCGATAATAAATAGCCGCCCATGAGCGCTAAGTCACGCATGACTTGCAATGCCGTTAGGCCTGCGCCGTGAATAAAACCCATGCCCTCGTTGAGCAAGTCCCAATCTAGCCATTCCGGCTCGGCTTCGAGCACCGCAAAAAACACGCGTAATGGCTCGGGACAATCAGCAATACTATCGACGCCTTTAGCAATGGCTTGCGCAAAAAGCTTACGCGCTGGCCCCATGCCATAACTCAGCATCCAGTCCAGCAATGCATCCATGGCGGGATCACCAGCCTGCAAATCCGCCACGGCGGCATCAAATTCAGGGCGTGTGGGCGCTAATTGGCGGCCCAGCATCATGCGCAACAAGAGCGGCGTTGGCCGCTGCGTTTTAGCAAAGGGACGAACACGGCTCGGTACGGTATTCGGCGCAGATGGTATCGACATGGCCTAACTCGCCTATTGGAAGTTCTCAACCATAATGCGAAGTCTTATTCGCATTCAATTCGCATTTCAATGAGCTCTCGCAAGCACAAATAAAAACGCTGAATATTGGGCCACATAGGCTCTAAATATACAGCGGCGATGGATCAGACATGAGAGGTTGTCAATTTGTTCCGACCGTGTATATTTAAAGCATTACCGACAAATGGTGAGTTAGCCATGACATCCCAAGCAAAGATCCTCAACCAGGTTAATCGCCCAACACCACGGCGCATGGACTTCGTCTTCGACGACAGTATTCCTATGGATTGGTTTGGCGGCAGCCCATTCAAAACCATGGTACTCACAGCGCTGTCGGCAACGTTCCCCGAGGGCGAGCGATTTTTTGTCGACTCCGTGCGTCACTATCAAAAGCGCGTTAGCCCCGATCTAGCCAAGCAAGTCAGCGGCTTTATTGGCCAAGAAGCCCACCATGGCCGCGAACATACCGCTTTTAACGCATTCATGGGTCGCAAAGGCTTACCAATGGCTGAGATCGACGAGTTCGTGGAAAAAGGCATGAGGTTTATGCGCCGCAAGCTTTCACCCGAGCGTCAGCTGGCGATGACCTGTGCGCTGGAGCATTTCACCGCAATTCTCGCCGAGCTGGCGCTAGAAAACCCTGAGTTTTTCGGCCCTATGGATGAGCGTGTAAAGCCACTCTGGTACTGGCATGCCATTGAAGAAAGCGAACATAAAGCCGTCGCCTTTGATGTCTTCCAAGAACACGTTGGCAGCTACTGGATTCGTAGCTCACAAATGGTGATCAACTCCATCGAGTTCGCCTTCTTCTCTAGCTTTCACACCTATCAACTTCTCAAAGCTCGGGGCATTCAGCGCGACTGGAAAATGCATCGCGAAGGCCTGAAAGAGCTATTCGTTAAGCCCGGTTGGTTACGCAAAATGGGCAAAGCCTATTTGGCTTACTACAAGCCCAGCTTTCACCCCTGGCAGCGCGACACCACGCGCGCGATGAATCACTGGAAGGCTGTTTACGGCATCGAGTGATATCTGTCACCTATGCCAACCAGCCTCGCAGCCACTTTCGACAGCAAAGCGTAGAATAAGCAGCCCCAGCCCACTACACTATCGCCCCGCCGCCCAGCTGCTCGGAAGTGTGTGTGAATCAGCTTAATCCTCGTCAACGCGAAGCCGTTTTAGCCATCTCCGGCCCCGTGTTGGTGCTCGCCGGCGCCGGCTCTGGCAAAACCTCGGTGATCACGCAAAAAATCGCCTACTTGATTAATGAGTGCGGAATCTCGGCGAGCAAAATTTTAGCGGTGACCTTCACCAATAAAGCCGCACGTGAGATGAAAGAACGCGCTGGCAAATTGGTCAGCGGCCCTATCGCACGCGGCCTCACCGTGTCGACCTTTCACACCCTCGGCCTGACCATGATCAAGCGCTCGCCCGAGCAGTTTGGCCTGAAAAAGAATTTCTCAATATTTGACGCTGAAGACTCAAACACGCTGCTCGGCGAATTGCTGCATAAAGAAAATGCCAGCGACAAAATCAAGCTGGTGCGCAGCATCATCTCGAGTTTTAAAAATGATTTGGTGACGCCGGCCGAAGCGGTTAGCCGCGCCGAAAGCGAAGGCGATCTTTTTGCCGCCATGGTTTATGAATCTTACGAGCGCCATTTACGCGCCTACAACGCCGTCGATTTTGATGACTTAATTGTTCGCCCCACACTGGCTTTGCGCGACAACGATGCTTTGCGCGAGCAATGGCAGAACAAAGTGCATTACCTCTTAGTCGATGAATATCAAGACACCAACTCTGCTCAGTATTTGATGGTCAAGCTCTTGGTCGGCAGCCGCGCTTGCTTCACCGCCGTCGGCGACGATGACCAGTCGATTTACGCTTGGCGTGGCGCACGGCCAGAAAACTTGGCGGATTTGGCAAATGATTATCCTGCGCTAAAAGTCATTATGCTCGAGCAGAACTACCGCTCGACCAGTCGCATTTTGAAGGCCGCCAACGCCGTCATTGCCAACAACCCACATACGTTTGTGAAGAACCTGTGGAGCCAGCACGGCATGGGCGCAAACATCCGCGTGGTGCAATGCCCCACAGAAGATGCCGAAGCCGAGAAAGTGGTGACTGAGCTGCTCAATCATAAGGTCATGCAGCGCTGCGAATTTCGCGATTATGCCGTGCTCTATCGCGGCAATTTTCAAGCGCGCGTGATGGAAACCAAGCTGCGCGAGTTCCAGATTCCTTACAAAATTTCCGGTGGCCAATCGTTTTTCGCGCGCTCAGAAATCAAAGATGTCATGGCGTATTTGCGTCTGATCATTAACCCCGAAGATGACAACGCATTTTTGCGCATCGTTAATACGCCAAAGCGCGAAATCGGCCCATCCACGCTGGAGAAGCTCGGCAGCTACTCACAGCAGCGCGAATGCCCGATGTTATTGGCCTGCGATGAACTTGGCCTTGGCCTGCATGTCGGCGACCGTGCATTGACCCGCCTACAAGAGTTCTCGGCGTGGATAGGCAGCACCGCGCGCGCCATCATTGGCGGAAATGAACCGCTCAATGACATCAAACAAATGCTCTTGGACATCGACTACAACGATTATTTACTGGAGCAATCGGCCACACCGCAAGCGGCCGAACGCCGCATGGAGTCGGTGAATAGTTTCTTGAGTTCGGTGCAGCGGCTTTGGGAAAAAGCCGAAGATGAAGAAGACCGCGATATCGAAGCGGTAATTCGCAAATTGGTCTTGCTCGATCTTTTAGAGCAGCAAGCTGAGGAAGATGACAGTGACAAAGTCCAGCTGATGACGCTACACGCGGCTAAAGGCTTGGAGTTTCCGCATGTGTTTTTAATCGGCCTAGAGGAAGACTTGCTGCCGCATCGGAACAGTATTGAGGCCGACACTGTCGAAGAAGAGCGGCGCTTGATGTATGTCGGCATCACTCGCGCCAAGCAAACGCTAACGCTGACTTACTCTGCTAAGCGCAAATCGGCTGGCGAAATGATGGCCACCACACCTAGCCGCTTTCTCGATGAGCTGCCAGCTGACGATCTCGACTGGGAAGGTAAAAGCAGTGGCCGCAGCACCGAGCAAAAGCAGGCTATTGGTCGCGCGCATTTGACTAATTTGCGAGACTTATTGGGTTAGCGCCGCTGCAGGTAGCAGCGGCTTAAGCGGCACGGCAACACGCATCAGTGCCGCTTAAGCAAACTCCAGCCACAAAAAAGCCGCCTCGATGGGCGGCTTTTTCATTGCAGCGTAAGCTTATTTAGACTTGGCAATCATCACGTCAACTGCCGCAATGATCTCGTCATCGGAGCAAGTACCACAACCGCCTTTCGGTGGCATGCTACGAATACCTTCAATGCCGTGCTTATGCAAAGTCGCTGCGCCTTGGGCAATACGCGGACCCCACTGGCCTTTATTGCCAATCACTGGCGCACCCATCAGGCCAGCGCTATGGCAGGCGGCACAGACAGCAGTAACAACTTCATCGCCAGAGCGTGGGCCGGTCGCAGCAGCAGGAGCAGCGGCAACAGCAGCGGCGCATGGATCGCCCTCATAGCACACCTTGCCCGCCATATTGATGCGCTCAATAGTCGCGCGCTCGCTAAATAAGCCACGCTCACCTAGAGGGTATTCGGAAATATCTTTGGTCGATTTCGCTTGTGCTGCCATCGACAACACCAAACCAACGCTAGCCAGCATCAATGCAATTTTTTTCACGTCAACCTCACTTGGGCAAAGCGGCAGGCCATCAGCGCTGCCGAAACGGGAAAAGTATACCCGCATTCATTGTGCGCCAAAAGCCTTTGCTGCTCTGCCGCACAAGTGCAGGACATAACTTAGTAGGTGTAATTCATGCCAAGCGTCAGTTCATACTGGCGCATATCGAGGGCAATCTCTTGGTCACCATCATCTATTCCCGCATTAATTAAACCACCCTGGAGTAGCTGTACATTGCTCAACGGATTGCGACCACGTACTGGCTTAGCATCAGCATACATCATGCTTAAATCGTAACCCCAGCGTGGTGTCGCCTGCCAGTTCACACCCAGTGTGTAATGCTGCTCCACTACGCCTGGCGCCAGCATATTTAATGTTACTTCGCTAGATGGAATGGGTTGAGAGTCAGGCTGGCTATAGCCCGCACGCCATTTCCAGTCACCTTGCGTGTATTGATAACCAAACTTATAAATGCTCATGTCTTGCCAGCCAAAGCCAGGGCCAGTGTCGGCGCCAAGGCAGGATGGACTGGATTGGCTAGAACCTGCCAGCCTTGGCAGAGCGCAACCGCTAACAAAGGCCTGCGGGTTAAGCGGTCGACCAACAGAAGCCACCTCATTGAATGAAATATGCTGATAATCGAGCAGGAATCGATGCGCCGGTAATGGCTGCCAAGCCAGCCCAAGATTCCAAGTTGTCGGAATATCGAAATCGCCCTGCTCAGCAAACAAGCCGGCGTATTCCTTAAATTTCGTCATGTGGATACGCGACTGCCAAGACGCACCAAAATCTAAACCCGGTGCAATGGTAGCAAGCATGCCGATACGCCCACCGCCGCCATAGGAAAAGCTGGTGCCGTTATCAGTAACTTTATCGGGCTCATTAGAAAATGCGGCAAATGCCTGTAGACCCTTGGCCTCAAATCGCTGCACAGCAAAGATAGGTGAGATGCCAAAAGATAGGCGTTCATTTACGTTAATGGCTAGCGTAGGCACAACAAACAGTTGAATCAAATCAACTGATGCAGTGCCATTGCCATTACCGCAAAAGCCCAGTAGATCAGGATTGTTCGCAAGTGCTGCACCACCGCCAAAGGCACCCTGGCAACGACTACTAACAACGCTATTTCCTACATTAGCTATTGGGTTGCCTAGGCCATTAAGCAGTGAACCGACCAAGCCAGCATTATTTCCAACCGCGGTGTTTACACCAAAAAAGGTGGCATTGCTTTCACTCTGCTTATACACCGTGTTCAGACCACCGTTGCCATAGAGCGCAAAGCCTGCCGACAAGGTTTCGTTAATTGGCGCAGCAAAGGCAAAACCAGGGATAGCAAAAATATTGTGACTACTTTTCACTGTGCCAGCATCGGTAGCAAAAATGCCAAGACCATTAGCATTTGGCTCGGTAGCCTCAAATTGCCGGCGCGGCACAAACAAGCTGAGGTTGGCATCCCAACGCATGCTTTTAATGCGGCCAATGCCGGCGGGATTAATGGTTGCGATTAAGGCGTCGTCGCTAGTTGCCGTACCAGCACCACCCTGCGCGCGCTGCGAAGCGCTATAACCGTGAGCAAAATAGCCATTAGTAGCAAATGCAGCCGTGCTGACTAAGCTCAGTGCGAGCGCCATAACTCGTTTCATCTGGTGTTTCCCTCAGCGACTAAAAGACGCGTGAATTCATAATGTCGCGGATGATTAGCAATTTTCTTATCCTTGTAAAAGACTTTGATGCCATGAGCTAATAAGTAAACGCTATAAGAGTGCGGAATCACGCGCACCAGCGTGGACGCATTCGGCAGCAATCGTTATGATGCGCAGCCTTAAGTCAGCAGGCTTAAGGCTTATTGCTATCTACGCGCCCGTAGCTCAGCTGGATAGAGTATCGGTTTCCGAAACCGGTGGTCGTGGGTTCGAATCCCGCCGGGCGCACCATTCCCCCTGCTAGCGGTGGAGTATTTTCATGGATTCTCTGCTGCTTATTCCTAGCTGCCTATTCCTCGGATTTTTAGTCGCACGCTTTGCCTCGCCGCCAAAAGATATGGCGCCGGCATTGAACTGGTGGGTGATTCAAATCGCGCTGCCAGCCATCGTGCTCGAGCTAATTCCACGCCTAAGCTTCAATATCGATCTATGGTATTTGGTCATCTCGCAATGGCTGGTGTTTATTGGCGCGGCTATTGTGTTTCAGCTAATTGGTAGCTGGCTAGGATGGTCGCGCGCCCGCATCGGCGCACTGATCTTGGTCTGCGGGCTTGGCAATACCTCATTCATTGGCTACCCCATGCTCGAGGCCCTACGCGGCCGCGAAGGCCTGGCTTTCGGCGTGGTTGCCGACCAACTTGGCTGCTTTATCATGCTCAGTGTCGGTGGCGTCTTGGTTACTGCTGTTTATGGCGGAGCTTCTACTAGCGCCTCCGCCGTTGCGAAAAAAATCCTGCTATTTCCAGCATTTATTGCACTGATCATCGGGCTTATTGTTGGACAACTAGGTGGATGGCCAGATCAAATCGATAGCATCTTGTCGCGTATTGGCGCCACGCTCACGCCACTAGCACTATTTTCTGTTGGCCTTCGCTTACGGCTATCGCTACATAAATACCAGCTCATGCCGGTCATGATAGGCCTGAGCTGGAAGTTGCTGCTTGCGCCCTTAGCCATACTCGGCCTCGGTAGCGCCTTCGCCGTTTCGGCCAATGTGCTCAGCATTGCGGTGTTACAGGCGGCCATGGCGCCGATGATCTCCGCCGCAATTCTTGCCGACCAAAATGATCTAGAACCAGACCTCGCCAATGCCATTCTCGGCATCGGCATTGTGATGTCATTACTCACCGTCACTGCCTGGCATTTACTGCTGCCGTAAGCGCTCAAAACATCCATGCTATTGCCTTAACCATACATCGATTAGACAAATACGACCGTTTAGCGCGAATTCCTGCCACTCATCGAGAGAGGGTTTGTCTAACTTGCCAAGTGTTTACTTAGTGACCAGTATTTCCCGACTTGTGTCAGGATTACAAAATCATGCAAAAAATAACAAGAAACAAACTAGCGCCACTCTTCCTCGTTGGCACCTCACTTGCGCTTGCCGCTTGCGGTGGTAGCTCTAGCAATAGCAGCTCAGCGAATGGCATCAGTGCACGCGAAACCGGCCAATCAAATATTTCCGAGCCCGACTGCACGACCGACGAGTGCATGAAAAATGGCGGCTTCACTAAGCCATTTGTTGAGCCGTTTGGCCCTAGCAGCATGAAGGCCATGGCCCGCGAAGTGGCAGACGAAGAAGCCGCAGAGGCCAGCGCAAACCCACTAGACATGCTCGACGGCCTGCTCGATTCCATGGGCCTGCTAACGTCGAAAGGCAACCTGAAAAACCCATTAAAAATGGTTCCGCAGGACGATCGCTGCATTCGCAATGCCGATGGTCGCCCAACTGAATGCAAACCAGCTGCTGGCTCCGTTGCTCTGCTTGAGGATGGTCGCGTGCTTTATTTTAACGCGCTTGAAGGCACAGAAGACGCCGAGTTCTCGATCTTCTTCGAAGCAGGCGCGGTTGTCACCAATGACCAAACACGTGTGATGAGCCTCCGCGGCCGTAAGGCCGGCTGGATGCAACCAACGCCAGTTGATGGTGGCGCCAACCCTGACGGTGCGAAATCGACCGTGATTTTGCCCGGCGGCCTAACTGACACAGCAGGAAAACGAAACAATAATGACGGCGCGCTATTTTGCGCAGACTTAGAAATGCTGGCGGATGGCCGCATCATGGCTGTTGGCGGCACTGACTATTATTTTGAACCCGGCATAGATGGCCCAATCGCGCTTGGTCTATCAGAACTCGAAGGCATTAAAAATGCGCGTATTTTTGACCCTGCTGATAATAGCTGGTCGAAAACAGGCGATATGAAAAATGGTCGCTGGTACCCGTCGCTAACTACTCTAGCTAATGGCAATGTCTTTGTTACTTCTGGCGTTACTAAGCTGATCAAACCGGTATATCCAGAAAACCCCTTAACCTCAGGCCGCAATGTCACAGAGTCTGAAACTTACGATTTTGGCTGCGGCACTTGGTCAAGCAACGGCGGTGGCGGCGAACGCTCATTACCGCTGTATCCACGCCAACATTTATTACCTAATGGCCACGTGCTCTATAACGCCGGCGGCCAAGCCTTCAACCCATTCGGCCAGTCCTACGACCAAGCCCTGTGGAATATTGTCGCTGCCTATAGCCCCGATACTAATAAATGGACCGACCTCGGCTACGCAGGCCTGCCATTACAGTTCAATAAAGCAGGCCTAGATAGAATCGGCTCGGCACTTAACGTCACCAACCCAGATGCCGCCGCCGATATTCAATCGACACTCACTGGCTTGCTCGGCAGCATTTTAGAAGATCCAATGTCTGCACTTAGCCCACTCACCGATGCACTCAGCGGCGACCCGTCCGGCACACTGATGAACGCTATTGGCTCAGGCTTCCGTGGCTCCACGTTCTCCATCCAGATGCCGTTAAAGCCCAACGAGCAAGGCCGTTATGATCACGCTGAGTTCCTCACTGGCGGCGGCGTGCTCGGCTTGATCACAGTAGGCAGCCCAGGCTCCTACTTCCCGACTAATTTATCGCGCATCGACCGCATCAATATCGCTGAAGACGACAGCATGGAGTATGTCTCGCGCATTACCGGAAATATGACCACACCACGTTGGTATGGCACTGGTGTGCTACTGCCAACGGGCAAAGTCATGGTGTTTTCTGGCGCTGACCGTGACGAAGTTGTATTGCCCGGCTTAGGCGGCCCGATCAAAAAATCAGAGATGTTCGATCCAGCAACAGAAACATGGACCGAGATGGCAACCGCGCACAATCCACGCACCTACCACAACACCGCCATGCTGCTGCCCGATGGTCGCATCTTGATCGGTGGCCACTCACCCATTAACACCGCATACGCTTTCTCGATCAATATCCCTGGCCTGTCACCCAACGATGGTCGCGATCCCAGCTTCGAGATCTATAGCCCGCCTTATGTCTTCGGCCCACGCCCAAGCATTACCAGCGCGCCAGCTCGTGCCACACACGGCGATAACTTAAACATTGGTGTCGCGAATGCTGACAATATTGTCGATGTGGTTTTGGTCAAACGCACCACGCTCACACACATTGTCGATGGCGATCAGCGCACCGTGTCACTGCCCTTCACGCGTTCAGGCAACACGCTCAATGCACGTATGCCTATACAAAAAGCAGTAACTCCAGCTGGTGCCTATATGCTCTTTGTCATCACAGAAAATGCCAAAGGCGAGCGCATCCCGTCGGAGTCGACTTCATTGCGCGTGACCACCCCTGAAACCACTAACCCTGTCTGCACAGCGCAGCCGGTGGTTGCGCAACGATGATCAATACTCGCTACTCAATGCGGCCGGGCTTACGCCTGGCCGCTGTTGTTTTAACTAGCCTTATAAGCTCCACCGCATGGTCACACGCTGCTCATAACGAAGACAGGCGCGCCAGCATTGACCCTCTGCCGAATGCGCTAAAAGGTGTCACTGTGCAGCTGGTCGAAACGCTGGGCGCGCAACTGGTGATAGACAATAAAACCGCTAAGCCTTTGGTGATTTTAGCTAACGATGGCAAGCCATTTTTACGCGTCAGTAGCGCAGGTGTGGATGCCAATGTCCGCCATCAGACCTGGCTCGATAGCTACTTGCCTGGCGGCCTGCCGCATCGCAAAACCATCGATGGCGAAGGCGATAAAGCCGACTGGCGCATGGTGCGCAAAACCTCGCATTGGGGTTGGTTCGATGAGCGCCTGAAAGTCGAAAACGCCAAGGGCGATAGCTGGCGTATTCCCGTACGTTATGGCGATGTCGATGCCGTCATCAGCGGTAAATTTGTTGCGGCATTGGCTAATGGACTGTGGCAATCAAGCTGGCAGAGTGCGCCAAAATTGCCCAAAGGCGTGTCGATATTACTCATCCCCGGCCAGCCTTTTGGCCTGATGCTGAGCAATAGCAGCCGGCAGACGGTGGAGGTTTTAGATGATCAAAAGCAGCCATTTTTGCGGTTAAATGCCAAAGGCACTTTTGCCAATACGCATAGCGCCCTGTGGCAAAAGACAGCGGTGCAGTCATCGCTACGGCAAGCGCAAGCTCAGGCCTGGCAAAAGATATCGGCCACGCCGCGTTATACCTGGGTGGAGCCGCGCACATTGCCTGCCGCTGGAGCGTCAACGAAAGCTGTGCAACGCTGGAATATCACGCTACTCATAGATGGCAAAGCCACTGTGCTAAATGGCCAAAGTCGATGGGTGAAAGCGCCGAAACGTGACACCGCGCCGACTACGACGCAGTATCAATGACGTAGGGCTGCTAGCCTTGCTGCAGCAACTGCACCACCAAAGGCTCAAGCTTGGTAAGGCCATAACGGCGGCCTTCTAGCAGCGCCTCATCATGGCTCATGCCTTTGAGCCATGCCGCGCGCAAGGCAAACAAAGCACCAACGCGATTTCCGCTCATGCAATGCACCAACACCGGCGTCTCACCGACGCTGGCCAGCAGCGCATCGAGCGCCTCGGCATTACTACGATTTAAGTCATGACCACCAACTATCGGCAGATGCACGTAATACAGGCCAAGTTCAGCGGCCATTGCGGCCTCATCGAAACCACCGTGCTCATGCTCAGGCAACATATCGATGATATGCGTGAAGCCCAAGGCCGCAACTTCGCTCAGCGACTCCGGTGAGACAAACCCGCCAACATATTCGTTAGGAGCAATGTGCAGCAGGTTTGGAATGCTCAGCGAGCTTGTGTCCATGGGCATAGCAATACTCTCGTTGGTAACTATTAGCGTTTGAGCATCAGGCGGTCATGTAGCCACATGCCCGCCAGCAGCATGACGCAGAAAAATAAAATGTCGCCCTGACCGGTGCCAATATTGACCAGAGCTGGGCCTGGGCAAAGGCCAGATAAACCCCAGCCGATGCCAAATAGCGCCGCGCCGATGACTAACTTGCTATCAATGATATTGATGCTGGGCCAGCTGAAGCTTGCGGCAAATAAGGGCTTAGGCATTTTCCGCAGCAGCGCAAAAGCCGGCACGGTGATGGCAACTGCGCCACCCATCACGAAAGCCAATGTGGCATCCCAATTACCGGCTAAATCGAGGAAGTCTTGCACTTTGTACGGGTCGGACATGCCGGAATAAAGCAGGCCCCAGCCGAACACCGCACCCGCTAATAACGCCATGATGATGCCCATCTTATGCACCTCCGTGACGCAAAAAGTAGACGGTGATGAAGCCGCTGAGCATGAAAACTATCACGGCAGTTAATGAGCGCATGGAGCGACGTGCCAATCCGCACACGCCATGACCTGAGGTGCAACCACTGCCGAGACGTGTGCCAAAACCAACCAATACGCCAGCGATGCCGAGCAGCAAATAATTACCTTCAGTGGGCAAGCTTACTGCCGGTGCCATGAGCACACCAACGCCAATAAGGCCGAGCAGAAATGCCAGACGCCAAGCCCGCTCATCATTCGGAATACGCTGTAATAAGCTGCCAGCAATGCCGCTAATGCCGGCAATTCGGCCGATGCCAAGCATCAGCACGACCGACGCAAAACCAATCGCCATACCGCCAATTAAGCCCGCTTGGAAACTCTCAGGGATAGCCATGCCATGACACTCAATAGTTTATGTTTTTGTATTATGTCTGGCGATGATGGGTTTGTACACCATCGACTGTTCCTAATAACAAAACATCAGCAGGACGCGCAGCAAAAAGTCCGTTGGTAACAACGCCGGTAAGGTTATTCAAGCGCTGCTCAAGCTCGACTGGATCGCTAATGTGCAGGCCGTAAGTGTCTAAAATGACGTTGCCGTTATCGGTGACAAAACCGGTGCGATAGACCGGGCTGCCACCCATTTTCACCAACTCGCGAGCAATCATCGAGCGCGCCATCGGGATCACTTCTATTGGCAATGGAAATGTGCCCAAAGTGGTAACCAACTTACTGGAGTCGGCGATGCAGATAAATTTATCGGCCAATGCCGCGACAATTTTCTCGCGCGTTAAAGCGCCGCCGCCGCCCTTGATCATGGCCAAGGCCGGAGTGATTTCATCAGCGCCATCGACATAAATACTGATGCGGTCGACCTGATTTAAATCCACCACTTCTATGCCAATAGCCTGCAGACGCTCACGGGTGGATTCACTGCTCGCGACCGCCGCTTTCACGTGGCCTTTGACACTGGCCAGCGCATCAATAAAGGCATTGGCAGTAGAGCCAGTGCCAACACCAAGTATTTCGCCTGATTGCACATAGGCAATGGCAGCCTCAGCAACAGCGCGCTTTAGAGCATCGGCAGATAAAACAGCGGGCATAGCAAACTCCACGAGCATCACGGGCAGGGATAATGTCGCGTAGTATACTCACTGCCATTGCTTAAGAGTTATCCGACCATGCTCGATGCCGTCGTCAAACGCATTTTACAGGCCCGCGTCTATGACGTAGCTATTGAAAGCCCACTCGATGAGGCAGCCCTGCTGTCAAAGCGCCTAAAAAATCGCGTGCTAATAAAGCGCGAAGATTTACAGCCGGTGTTTTCCTTCAAGCTGCGCGGCGCTTATAACAAAATTCGCCTGCTGCCAGAGGCTGATCGTGCTCGTGGTGTGATTTGCGCATCGGCGGGCAATCATGCCCAAGGCGTAGCCTTGGCGACTAAAAAGCTCGGCATCAAAGGCGTGATTGTCATGCCGCAAACCACACCTGACATCAAAGTAAATGCCGTACGCGCGTTGGGTGCTCAGGCTGTGTTACATGGCGACAACTACGATGAAGCCTTTGCGCATGCTCAAGAGCTGATGAAAGAGAAGGGCTATATTTTTGTTCATCCTTTCGATGACCCCGACACTATTGCCGGTCAAGGCACGGTGGCGATGGAAATCTTGCGCCAGCACAGCGGCGAAATCGATGCGGTATTTATTCCCTGCGGCGGTGGCGGTCTGATGGCTGGTATGGCGGCATATATCAAACATGTGCGACCAGAAATCCGCGTCATCGCGGTTGAGGCCGAAGACTCAGCCTGTCTTGCCGCTGCCATGAAGGCCGGCAAACGCGTGGTGCTGCCGCAAGTTGGCTTATTTGCCGATGGCGTTGCCGTCAAGCAAATCGGCAAATACACCTTTGAGATTGCCCAGCATTGTGTCGATGAAGTCATCACCTGCAATACCGATGAAATTTGCGCGGCCATCAAGGATATTTTCGATGAGTGCCGCTCGATTGCTGAGCCAGCGGGCGCACTCGCCATCGCCGGCCTGAAAAAATATGTGCAGCGCGAAGGCGTGACACAGCAGACCTTGGTGGCTGTTAACTCTGGCGCCAATATGAACTTTGATCGCCTGCGCCATATTGCCGAGCGCACCGAATTAGGCGAGGGCCGCGAGGCCGTGATGGCAGTGACCATTCCCGAAAAAGCCGGTGCTTTCAAAGCCTTCTGCCTAGCTATTGGCAAACGTAATATCACCGAATTCAACTATCGCTATGCCAGTGCTACCGCCGCGCATGTCTTCGTGGGTGTGTCGCTCAAGCCCGGGCTCGATGCGCGCTTGGAACTAGTTAGTAGCCTGCAAAAGAAAGGCTACGAAGTACTGGATTTATCTGACGATGAAACCGCGAAATTGCATACGCGGCATTTGGTCGGTGGCCATGCTGGTCTCAGCGATGAGCGCTTATTCCGCTTCGAATTTCCTGAACGCCCCGGTGCGCTCATGGCATTTCTAAGCGAGCTAGGCACGCAATGGAATATTTCATTATTTCATTACCGCAACCATGGCGCCGCTTATGGCCGCGTCTTGATTGGCTTGCAGCTAGGCGACAAGCCATTGAAAGATTTGATCAAATCGCTAGATTCAGTAGGCTATCCCTACGCCGATGAAAGCGCCAACCCAGCTTATCAGCTATTCTTTCGCTAGCGCCTCGGGCTCATCAGGGCCCGCACCTTTCGTCTGTAGCTGATGGTGTAAATAACCAATCAGCTCAGGCGGAATCAGCACCGCAATACGCTCATCTTTCATTTCTGGGCAGTTATAGATTAGCCGCTCAACAAAGCTGTCATTGACCACATAGCCTGCCGGCGCCAGCAATATTCCGCGCGGGGTATTCACCGCCTCTAGCAACACCATGCCTTCACGCAACATATCTGGCGTGAGCTTCAGCTGGCGCGAAATATCTGATTGCGGCCCAAGCTCCTCATGCAGCGCCTGCAATATTCGGCCATCATCGCCGTAGACCTCAGCCAGCATAGCCATGGCCTCTCTCGTCGGCAAACCCGATGCCTCAAGCCGTACATAAGCCTGCACCACGCGAATCACATGAGCTTGATCGGCTAAGCTAAACGACGACAGTCGCTTCTTATGCGCCAAGCTCGGCTCAATCGCACAAATCAATTCCAACACTGGCTCAATACGCGGAATATTGGCCAGCAAATCCCAAGTACGCTGGTGCGCCGAAGCAAGATCACGCTGCTCAGCCTGACTCAGTTTCAAGCCACGCATAACCTTTTCCTGCAATGACACCGGCAGGCTGACCATGCACAGATTCACTAGCATGGCCGCCATCGAACTCGCCCAAGACGCTTCCAACTGCAATCGCGTACTCACGCCCTGAACTAAATCAGCAATACGCCGAGCCTGACCAAAGCTAGCTGGGCTAGCCATCGCCAAGGCTTCAACTAGCGCCTGCATACAACCCTTAACTGTTTTCTCTAGCAGCTCTTTTTCAGCAGTCACCAAACGGTATTGCGCTAAAGCATCGTTCACCGCGAGATGAATTTCGTCGCGCGGGCAAGGCTTATTGAGGAAGCGAAAAATATGGCCTTGATTGACTGCGCGCATGGCGGCATCGATATCGCTATAGCCAGTTAAAAGCATGCGTGTGGCCAATGGGCTGCGCTGGCGGCATTGCGCCAAAACTGCATCGCCGGTCATGCCTGGCATGCGCATATCGCAAATAATCACCGCCAGCCGCGGCAAGTCAGCAAGCAGTGCCAGTGCCGCCTCACCACTTTCAGCGAGATGCACTTCGCCTAGCTGGCGTAGCGACAACCTCAGGCCTTGTAGCACCTGCACATCGTCATCAATACATAGGATTTGAGGCAGCTCCGCACTCATGTCGACACGCCCTGTATGGGTAGCTCAATGATAAAGCTGGCGCCCTGCGGCACAGCAGGCTCACACCACAGCTTACCTTTATGTTGATCAACAATAAGCGCTCGGCTAATAGGCAGGCCTTGGCCTGTACCTTGACCAACAGCTTTGGTGGTGAAAAATGGGTCAAAAATTCGATGCCGCAGCGACTCTTCTACGCCGCTGCCATTATCACTCACCACCAAGCGAATATGACCTTCATGCTGACTCAAAACGATGGTGATTTGGCCTGGCTGACCTGAGTCTATCTGCATATTCAGGCGACTATCGATGGCATGGCAGGCATTGGTGAGTAAGTTAATCAGAACCTGCACTATATGATCGCGACGACAGATCACGGCAGGCACATCCTGCAGCTCAAGAACCACTTTGGCGACCTGACCCACCTCATGTGCAGAAAGCGTAATAGCTTCCTGCACTAGTACAGCCATATTCTCAGGGTTCGCGGTCTCGCTGATGTGAGTGAAACTGCGCATGCTGCGAGTAATGTCGCGTACTCGAGACACGCCCTCTTGGCTGCGTTTCAGCGCCGCCGGCAGATTCTCACGAATAAATGTCGAGTCGATACGCTGCAGCAACTCATTCATTGCGGGTGACTTGCTCGTCTCTTGCACAGCTAGCGCCAAAACATCCAATAACTCACTGCAGGCTTCATCAATAAAGCTTAGGTTATCGCCTAAATACTGCAGCGGCGTATTGATCTCATGGGCAATCCCGGCCGCCAAACTGCCCATAGCCTCTAACTTGTGAGCTTGACGCTGCAAGAGCTCAGTTCGGTGATATTCCCGAAGATCGACGCCAATAAGCACGTATTGCACGCGATCTTGCGTATCTTTCTCTTGGGCAATAGACAGCAGGACCGGCACTGGCTGGCCATCATAGCCACGAAATTGCGCCTCAACGGTAATCTCGGCATCTTGCGAGTCAATGACTTGCGACAGCAGTGCTTTCGCGTCCGGCAAAAACTCAGCCAATGGTCGTCCGAGCAATGCCACCGACTGCATATCGAGCAAGCGCCCTGCCTGTTCGTTGGCATGCTGAATGTATAAGTCAGAGGTAATAACCAACCACAAGCCAGGCACAGGGCTTTTTAGACCACCTACGCGAGCCGCGGCTTGGTTGAGTGAAACTTCAGGCGCGTGTTCGGCAATATCGTCGAGCGCGCGCTCAAACAGCGCTACCTGCTGTTGCAGGAGCGCGTGGGCGAGCTCGTCTTCCGACAAGGCATTGAGCAGTGAAGAGTCCGACATGAGGGCTCTCGTGGCGAATTAAGAAGTAACTCTATATCGGCACGAGAGCGTGTTTCTTTAGCGAGAGCGATGGCCGCTAGCTAGGAGGCCGGGGCCTTTCTTGCTATCAGCTGCCCTCACTCTATCGATTAACTAGATCGGTAACACGCGCGCAAACACGGCCTTCAAATACTCAGTTTCAGGAATCGCTGGGTGAATCGGGTGGTCAGCGCCCTGATGACTGTGATGAACTATCTGCGCTTGGCGATCGATATGACGCGAGCTGGCGCGAATCACATCCACCAGTTCGTTACGACCCAAATGCATCGAGCAAGATGCGCTAATCAGCAGACCGTCGCGATTAAGCAGGCGCATGGCCAGCTCATTGATGCGGCGATAAGCCTGCAGGCCGGCTTTATGATCTTTGCGACGGGTAATAAAGGCTGGCGGATCGATAATGACGACATCGAAGCGCTCGCCTTCTTGCTTAAGCGCTGTCAGTGCGTCGAAGGCATCGCCTTGCAAAGTCTGCACGCGCGACTCAACACCGTTGAGTGCGGCATTGCGCATAAGTTGATCTAAGGCTTTTTCCGAGCCATCAACGCAATGCACTTCAGCGGCACCAAAGGCCGCGGCCTGCACGCCCCATCCGCCCAAATACGAGAACACGTCGAGCACACGCTTGCCTTCGACCAAGCCTTTTAAGCGCGCACGGGCATCGCGGTGGTCATAGAACCAGCCGGTTTTTTGGCCTTCACGCACCAAGGCTTCAAAGGCCACACCATTTTCGCGCAAAGGTACGCGATCAGGCACTTCGCCGTAAGCGACTTCGACATAGGAATCTAGGCCTTCAACAACACGCATTTTGCCGTCATTTTTGAACAAGACACCGCTGGGCTTGAAGACTTTCACGATGGCATCAACAAGTTCCGACTTCATCCGTTCCATGCCGGCGTTGGAGATTTGCACAACGAAAATATCGGCAAAACGGTCGATGACCACGCCCGGCAAGCCATCGCTATCGCCATAAACCAAACGGTAATACGGCTCGTCGAACCATTGCTCACGCAGGCTTAGTGCGATTTGCAGACGATGCACAAACAGTGAAGTCGACAAGGGATGTGCGACATCGCGGTTATACAGACGCGCACAAATCAAGGCGTTGGGATTAACAATCGCCAAGCCTAAAGCCTTGCCTTTGCTATCTTCGACAACAACCTGATCGCCCGGGTTTATTGCTTTCAGCGGCGTTGCGGCAATGTCGACCTCGTTGGAAAAAATCCACACATGGCCTTCGCGCAAACGGCGCTCTTCACTGGTCTTTAAGCGTAAACGGGGCAAATCAGTCATGGTTATCTCAGTAGTTAAGCTTGCGGGCGCCAGACTAAGTCCAGCTCACGCGCGGCGCGCACATCATCAAGACGGCGCACTGGCATGGTATGCGGAGCATTACGCACCATCTCTGGTGTGGTTCGCGCCTCTTCCATGATTTTGATCAAGGCTTCAGCAAAGCCATCGAGCTCATCAGGCGACTCGGTTTCGGTCGGCTCAATGAGGAAGCACTCTGGAATTAGCAGCGGAAAGTAAGTCGTTGGCGCGTGGTAGCCATAGTCAAGCAAACGCTTGGCAATATCCATCGCGCTCACGCCTAACTCTTTGGCTTCTTTCGCAAAGCTAATGATGAATTCGTGCGAGGCACGGCGCTCAGGATAGGCGAGCTGGAAGCCGGCATCGGCCAAACGCTTCATCAAGTAGTTGGCGTTGAGCGTGGAGTACTCACCAACGCGATGCAGACCTTCGCGGCCAAGCGCATAGGCATAGTAGGCCGCGCGCAGCAGCACACCGGCGTTGCCCATATATGCCGATAAACGGCCGATGGTGCCAGGAATATCTTTCTCGGTGAGCCAGCGATAGCTGCCATCGTCATTTTTACCGGCAATCGGCGTTGGCATATATGGCAATAAACGTGCACTGACGCCGACTGGACCAGCACCTGGGCCGCCGCCGCCGTGTGGCGTGGCGAAGGTTTTGTGCAAGTTCATGTGCAGCACGTCAAAACCCATATCGCCGGGGCGAACTTTGCCCAAAATGGCGTTGAGGTTGGCTCCGTCGTAATACAGCAGGCCGCCAGCTGTGTGCACGGCTTCGGCGATCTCTTTGATCTGCTGCTCAAACACACCACAAGTCGATGGGTTGGTCATCATCAGGCCAGCGGTTTGCGGGCCAACAGCGGCTTTCAAGGCTTCTAGATCGACGTCGCCATTGGCCAACACAGGAATCTCGCGGACTTTATAGCCGCACATCACGGCCGTTGCGGGGTTAGTGCCGTGTGCCGCTGCAGGGATGAGCATTTCAACGCGCTCAATGTCGTTGCGGGCTTCGTGATAGGCACGAATCATCGCGACACCGGCAAATTCGCCCTGCGCACCAGCCATAGGTGTTAACGACACACCCTTCATGCCAGTGACTTCCATCAGCGTTTCTTGCAAGTCATGCAGGCAGGCCAAATAGCCCTGCGAGTGTGACTCAGGCGCGAGTGGGTGGCGCTGCAAAAAGCCCGGCAACATGGCGGCGCGATGAGCACCGCGCGGGTTGTATTTCATCGTGCACGAACCCAGAGGGTAGAACATCGTGTCGATGGAGAAGTTCTTGCGCGATAAGTTGGTGTAATGACGCACCACTTGCAGCTCAGACACTTCCGGCAAAATCGCGCGCGTACGGCGGCGCAGTGACTCAGGAATAGCCGTTAAATCGGCGTGTTGCTGTGGCGCTTGCGAGGTAGCACGGCGGCCAGTTTCACCACGTTCAAAAATCAAAGTCATGGCGATTACTCCGAAGCCAAGGCGGCGCTAAGCGCTGCACGATAACGCGCCAAATCGGCGGCATTTTTCGTCTCCGTGGTACACACCACGATAGCCGAACCCAGTTCCGGATAATCTGCAGTCAAATCGACGCCGGCCAACACACCTTGCTCGGCCATCTTCGCCAAAACAGCTTCTGCGGGCTGATTCAAACGAATGACCTGCTCATGAAACACCGGCGCAGCAAACGCACGAGTAGCGCCAGCGGGCAAATCTGCCGTCAGCGACTGGATGTTTTGATGCGAGGCCAAAGCCACACGCTCCAAACCTTCAGCACCCAACAGGCTTAGGTAAATGGTCGCGGCAGTCATCGCCAAACCTTGGTTGGTGCAGATATTCGATGTCGCTTTGGCGCGGCGGATGTGTTGCTCGCGCGCCTGCAGCGTGAGGGCATAGCCAGGCTTGCCATCGAGATCGACGGTGCGGCCAATGATACGGCCAGGCATTTGGCGGATATGCGCCATTTTGCAGCACATAAAGCCGCAATACGGGCCGCCTGATGACAACGGAATACCAAAAGGCTGGGCTTCACCAACGACGATATCGACGCCAGTAGCGCCCCATTCGCCCGGCGGCGTGAACAAGGCCAGTGCCATCGGGTTCACCACAGCAATAACCAACATGCCCTGCGCCTGCGCCCAGTCGGTGAGCACATGCACGTCTTCCAGCACGCCAAAGAAGTTTGGTTGCGGAATCACTAGCGCGGCAAAATCTTCACCTTCATACGCTGCCAAAGAGGCTGGATCCATACGGCCTTGCGCATGGTCATAGTCGAGCTCGACCAGTTCAATGTCCTGACCTTCAACAATGGCGCGAGCAGCGGCGCGATACATTGGTGACACCGTGCGTGGCATCAAAATGCGGCGTGATTTCGAGCGCTTATTAGCGCGGATGGCCATCAGCACGGCTTCGGCCAGACCAGAAGCGCCGTCGTAGACCGAGGCGTTGCTAGCGTCCATGGCAGTGATGTGCGCCATCATCGATTGGAATTCGTAAATAACTTGCAGCGTGCCTTGCGATGCTTCGGCCTGATACGGCGTGTAGGCGGTCAAAAATTCGCCACGCGATGCCAAGTCCCATACCGCCGCTGGAATATGATGCTCATAGGCGCCAGCGCCCAAGAAGCAGAGCGCGCCAGCATCTTGCTCGCTACGCTCACGCATCATGCGCGTCACGTCCATTTCCGACAGGCCATCAGCAATGCCGGTTAGCGGGCCCGAGCGCAGCGCCTGCGGAATCTCATCAAACAAGGTGTCCAGCGACTCAGCACCTAAGGTGTCGAGCATGCGGCGCACATCACCAGCGGTATGCGGGATAAACGGCATCATTCACTCCAGCAGGCCGGCGTCGGCGCTGCATATTCAATAGCAAAAAGCCCTGAGCAAGCAGGGCCCAATGGTTTAGCGAAGAATCAGTGGTCTTGCTTTGCGGCGTATGCTTCAGCGCTGAGCAGCTCATCTAGCTCAGCGGCATCGCTAATTTTGATTTGATACAACCAGCCGCCAGTGTAGGGCTCGGTATTGACGATTTCTGGTGCATCAACCAAGGCTTCATTGATGGCAATGATTTCGCCCGATACTGGCGCGTAAATATCTGAGGCGGCCTTAACCGACTCCACCACACCGGCTTCTTGGCCAGCGCTGACTACATCGCCTACGGTTGGCAATTCAACGAAAACTAAGTCGCCGAGTGCATCTTGGGCGTGATCGGTGATACCGACGGTAACAACATCACCATCTAAGCGAGCCCATTCGTGGCTAGCGGCGTATTTCAATTCAGCAGGTAATTGGCTCATGGAATCTCTCATGCGGCAGAAGCCGACTCAATAGGTTTTAAAAAAAGCTTAAACGATCGCAGCGCCGCGGCGCACGAACATGGGTTTCACAATACGCACAGGCAATAACTTCCCGCGTACATCGACATGGGCTTGCGTGGCATCTGTCAGGGGAATGCGGGCAAACGCGATGGATTGCTGCAGCGTTGGCGAGAAGGTGCCAGACGTGGTTTCACCATCCGCCACGCCTTCAATTATCACGCGCATATGTGAGCGCAACACGCCCTTACCTTCGAGCACGAGGCCAACAAGCTGATGAGTAACGCCAGCATCACGCTCCGCAACTAGCGCATCTTTGCCAATAAAGTCATGCGCCCAATCAATGCTCCACGCCACACAGGAGCTCAGTGGCGATTCGTTTTCGCTTAGGTCATTACCGTAAAGCGGCATGCCTGCTTCTAGACGCAAAGTATCGCGTGCTCCTAGGCCGCAAGGCGCAACGCCGGCATCGAGCAGCTGTTGCCAAAATGCTTCTGACTGCTCATTGGGCAGCATGATTTCTAGGCCGTCTTCACCGGTGTAGCCGGTACGCGCGACAAACCAGTCATCGCCTAAGTCTACGCCCTGAAACAGGGCGAGCTCGGCAATGCGCTGGGCACGAGCCTCGCCGAGCAGACGCTCAACGGTGGCGCGAGCATTCGGGCCTTGCACGGCAATCATGGCAAGATCGGTGCGCTCTTTTAGGCTGATGCGAAAGCTTGCGGCTTGGCGTTGCATCCACGCGATGTCTTTGTCGTGAGTGCCGCAATTAACGATGACGCGCCAGAGTTCTGGCTGTTCAGGTGTGGGCGCATAGACAATGAGGTCGTCGAGCACGCAGCCAGCATCATTGAGCATGACCGAATAAATGGCCTTGCCCGGCAATTTGAGTTTGGCGACATTATTGGCTAAAAGCTTCTGCAAATACGCCACGGCGTCGGGGCCAGTGAGGTCGATAAAAGTCATGTGTGAGACATCAAACATGCCTTGATCACGGCGCACAGCATGATGCTCATCGATCACCGAGCTATATTGCACGGGCATATCCCAGCCGCCAAAATCTACTAGGCGGGCACCGAGCGCGACATGTGCTTGATACAACGACGTGCGCTGACCCATCACTAACTCCTTGTATTTAGCTGCTAATGAAATAGCGCGTGAAATAACGTGGCGCATTTTACTCGCAGATGGCCTTCGCTGGCCATGAGCTGCGAAAATTCATTTTTTTCAGCAGGCCATTTGGCCTAGCTTGCAGCTGCTGCCTATCTTTTTACGCCCCACGCTTGTGCAATTTCGCATATAATCTGCTCGAACTGCCGCTATCTCTGTGCTAATTCATTGAATTTGCTGTGATCTACTAGCTCAGCTGCGGCTGCCATTCCCCTGTCCTTGAGAGTTGTCATGACACACGTCGCCATAAATGCCCCCGCCTACGTCAAACACGCACGCCTGGTGGCGTGGGTCACTGAAATGGCGGCTCTCTGCAAGCCTGCCGCTATTCATTGGTGCGATGGCACCGACGCCGAATACGATGCTCTCTGCGAATCCTTAGTCGCCGCCGGCAGCTTCAAGCGACTTAATGCCGAAAAACGCCCCAACTCTTATTTAGCCTGGACCGACCCATCCGACGTCGCCCGCGTTGAAGATCGCACCTTCATTTGCTCCGAGAAAAAAGAAGACGCCGGCCCAACCAATAACTGGAAAGCGCCAACTGAAATGCGCGCCATTCTGAACCCATTATTTGATGGCTGTATGGCTGGCCGCACCATGTACGTAGTGCCATTCTCCATGGGCCCATTAGGCTCACCGATTGCCCACATTGGCATTGAGCTTTCCGACAGCGCCTATGTTGCCGTGAATATGCAGAAAATGACCCGCATGGGCCGCCCTGTGTTTGATGTGCTCGGCGCCGATGGCGATTTCGTACCTTGCATGCACACTGTTGGCGCTCCTTTGCAGCCTGGTCAAGCCGACGTAGCTTGGCCATGCAACCCAACTGAAAAATACATTGTGCATTACCCCGAGACTCGCGAAATCTGGTCTTACGGCTCTGGCTACGGCGGCAACGCCCTGCTTGGCAAAAAATGCTTCGCGTTGCGCATCGCCTCCACCATGGGCCGCGACGAAGGCTGGCTAGCCGAGCACATGCTCATCCTTGGCGTGACCAATCCACAAGGCAAAAAATATCACGTGGCCGCTGCTTTCCCATCGGCCTGTGGCAAAACCAACTTCGCCATGCTGATTGCACCAGCAGGCATGCCTGGCTGGGACGTCACCACTATTGGCGACGACATTGCTTGGATCAAACCAGATGCCAAGGGCCAGCTCCGCGCTATCAACCCAGAAGCCGGTTACTTTGGTGTTGCTCCCGGCACCAATATGAAAACCAACCCAAACTGTATGCTGTCGCTGAACAAAGACGTGATTTTCACCAACGTCGCGCTCACCGATGACGGCGATGTTTGGTGGGAAGGTTTGGGCGCCGCTCCAGCGCATTTGGTTGACTGGCAGGGCAATGACTGGACGCCAGATTGCGGCCGCAAAGCTGCGCATCCGAACTCACGCTTCACAGTCTCCGCAATTAACAACCCTGCGCTCGATAGCGAATGGGATAACCCCGATGGCGTTGTTATTGATGCCTTTATTTTCGGTGGTCGTCGCGCCAACACCATGCCGCTCGTGACTGAAGCACGCAACTGGGTTGAGGGCGTTTATATGGCCGCTACCATGGGCTCAGAAACAACGGCTGCTGCGTTTGGCGCTCAAGGCGTTGTCCGCCGCGACCCATTCGCCATGCTGCCATTCGCCGGCTACAACATGAGCGACTACTTCCAACATTGGTTAAACCTTGGTGCCAAGCTTGAAGCCGCCGGCGCTAAGCTGCCGCGCATCTACAAGACCAACTGGTTCCGTAAAGATGCTGACGGTCAGTTCATCTGGCCAGGCTTTGGCGAAAACACGCGCATTCTGAAATGGATGATCGATCGCATCGAAGAAGAAGCTGAAGGCACAGAACATGCCATGGGCATCAGCCCACGCTACCAAGACATTCGCTGGAATGGCCTAGACTTTGCTCAACCGCTATTTGAGCAAGTTATCAGCCTCGACAAAGCGGACTGGGATATCGAAATCAAGCTGCATGAAGAGCTGTTTGAAAAGCTTGCGCACAACTTGCCAAAAGAATTGGTAGAAGCGAAAGATCGCTTGATTGAACGCTTAAAAGCATAAGCTTCGTCACCCCACAGCGGCGCTTTATATCGCTATGGTGTGACGATGTGTTTAAACAAAAAGGCCTGCTAATGCAGGCCTTTTTCATTGCTAAATAAAAGCTTAGCTTGGAGGATCAACTCGCGAACTAATCACCTCGCCTTCTAGCGTACGACCACTCGCGGGCTGCTTTGGGCGGCGATTGGTATAAGTAGGCTCATCTTCCGATTGAGTTGCCGAACCAGCGCTATAGCGCTCTTGTTGAGCACGCTGGCCCTTCGCCCAACGAAACGCCTGCCGCACTTCCGGTTTGCGCCAAGCCATAAAGCCTGCCGCGCCAATGCCGAGCAGCGCCGCAATAGATAACACCAGCCCGGGCAAAAACACGAGCACTGCCACCCAAATTGGCCAGCCCCAAACTTGCACAGCGCCGATGCAGCCTAAAATAGTGGCAACCAATGGAAAATATAGCGAGCCCAGCACAGCGGTAATACCCGCCATTAACGAGCCCCAATGCAGCTCGCCAACCAACCACGCGCTCACTGCAGCAACGCGTAAGATTAATAAAACGATGGCAATGGGATGTAGCGATACGCTGCGCATGGATGCGCTCCGATTTGCTCTAAACCGACTTAGTCTACCGCATTGTCTACAGCGCGCGCTTCACGGCGCTGCAAGTGCACAGGCTGTAATTGCTCGATCTCGTATTGATTGCCTGGGTAGGTACGGTTGAGCGTACTTTTTACCGATTGTGGATAGGCACCAATGGCCCAAACCTTGCGTACTTTGCCAAGCAACTTCAAATTACTGCGCACCATCGTGGCGAAAGCTTTTGATGGACGTTGTTGGCTCACGGCGGCGATGAAGCGATCATCTTCCATCAGGCTATAGACCGACGGATTAACAAGCCCACGCAGCGGCTTAGGCAGCCAGTTTTCCATGATGCGTACGGTCGCAGCGGCTACGCGTGCGGAGGCCGTATTGGGCACCATGTGTTGCTGGCAGTAGGCATCAACAGCAGCATCAAGCTCGGCTTTGGTAGCGGGTAAATTTGTCAGACCCATGCGCTCACCAATACCTATCCAAAAGTTAAACCATGCTTGCTGCTCGTGCGCTGTCATGGCGCGGCGTGCGTAATTAGCCATCCATTCGATGGGGAAATCGATGAAGGTCCAGAGCACAAAATGAAAATCGTCTTGCGGAATGCGGTAATTGCTGTGCGTTTTATTCATGCGTTCTAAGGCACGAGCACCCTCGCCGTGCTCCCAGCCCGTATCCATAAAATGGGCGATGAGTAAGCGCGTGTCGTCATAGCGCTTTTGCCCATGAGCCTCAAACTCACCGGTTTTATCGAGCAGGCTGGCTACTGTGTCGCTGCCGTAAGTGTAAAAAAGTGCGACCTCTAGCGAGCGCGTCAGATCCCATGAAAACTCATAGGCTGTGAGCAAATGAGCAATACGCTGGCAGTCTTTTTTTGCATCTAAACTGGCAATCTCAGCGGCAACAGCGGGATTATTCATAAAACCAAAGCGCTTGCCATACGTCTTCATGGCGCACAGCCCTCTAGTAAGTTTTCGCAATGCACGCGCTGGCCCGATTTAGCCGGATAATCCCGAGCCGATCGTGAATAAAAGCTTAAGCGTTCATTGAAGCTCTGGCTTTGCAAGCGCGCATCGGCGTCAGAAAATCCCGCCTCGCCACTGCGCTTTAGCCAGCGATCTAGCCAAGCCATGCTAAAGAACTCAGCCATCGGCCGACCCCAGCCACCAACACACTTGTTATCGACAACCTCGGGGCACCACGACGTCGCCGGGAATAGCGGAATCAATGACCACTCATAGTGCGTTGAGCCACGAATAGTGAACTCATACACCGGCACACTCGCTGCCTGCCAAGCGCGGAATGGGCCGAGTTTCTCTGCAGGATCAGGAGTTTGCAAGTTGGGCATAGGCGCAAGACCGTACTCACTGTTTTGCCCCATGCTAGGCACGCGCGGCACCACAGGCGGCCGCTCGCTCATGCTTGGAATAAAGCCTCCACCATCAGCGCCTGGCGTAGCCAGACCATCCCATGCAACAACTGCATCGACAGGATTTTCGGCGTCCATGAGGCCGGGCCATGGATCAGCACCCGTGGCTCCGTATGACTGCACAACGCTGACCCCTGTACCACCCAAAGAGTGCCCAACGATGCCTAAGCGGTCTTTATCTTGTACGGCGTATTGTGGGTTGAACGCCGTCACCGCCGAAGGATAGCTAGCTTGGCATGTCGCGTTATGCGGATATGGCTGCTCTGGTGTGGAGCGGAAAAAATCGATGGCATCAACCAAGCCTTCCCAAAATACGGCGGGATTGATATTCGTGCCCTGACCAAATGCCGGTGTTTGCTGGTCAGACCGGCCTTGGCCACGCGGATCAAATGTCATTACCGCGTAACCGCTACGAACCAAGGCTTGCGCCATCCACCAGTAAAGTGGCTCGGGTGCCTGCACAGAGCCATTCTCAATAACTACAGTCGGTAATAGCTTGCCATTGCTGTTAATTGGACGCCAAACACGACCAGACAAACGCGCACAGTCACGATCATAGAAGTCGATCTTCTCTACAACGGCTTCATTTTTATAAAACGGATCGATGTCGGGATAGCGAAACGGGTCGCCTGAGCAAGGCAATGCATACGTTGCACATAAAGGCGTAAACGGCGTATTAAGCGACACACTCATTGGCGGACTAAGCAGCAGTCGGCTCGGGTCGCTGAGGCCACGCGTCATGTAATCAGCGGTGTTGGCTAGCCCTAACTCAAGTAAGCGCTGAACAAAGATAGGATTGCTTAACTCTTCGCGAGGCGCTTCGCTTACTCGTGCAAAGTTCTTTGCCTCACAGGCGGCAAACTCGGCTGATGGTGAAGAGTAGCTGCCACATTTCGGGTCATCGGGCACGCCACCGGCGACATCACCCAAGACACCGCCAACTAATGGAATGGCACTTAGTGCTGCGAGCGGTGAAGTGTCTTCTTTGGCGGCTTCGGGGTTTTGTGTCGCAATAGCGTTTGAATCTGATGAGCCGCCGCAGGCGGCTAGCGCTGCACTGAGCGCCAAAATAACGAATGCTGGGGTGCTACGCATAGCAAACTACTCTTATTATTCTTTGGATCGAACATAAGTTGTATTTATGCAGATTGCAACAGCGTAGCTTGAGCCGTGCTTCTATATTTTAATAGCATTAGCACGGCGACAAGCGCTTCGATATTTCTACTCGGCAGGCACCTCATCAGGCGTGATTTGAACAATCAGCTGCCGCAATGCGACCTGCGCGCCGACACCGGCATTCACTAGCTCCACCGTGCCCGCTACCGGCGCTTGTAGGCGGAATTCCATTTTCATGGCTTCTAGTACTAAAAGCAGCTCACCTTTGGCGACGACTTGGCCGGGAACAACAGAGACCGTCATCACCTTGCCGTCGATAGGCGCCAGAATGCGACCATCGCTGCCCGCTTCAGCACCTTGCTCAGGTTGATACGTCACATCTTCATAGCAAGCGGTGCAGGTCGGCGTGGATAGCCAAAGCTGGCTGCCATTGCGAGCAAAATGCGCCTGCAAGCGGCGACCTTCAGAAACATAGCTCACGCGCGAACCATCGATGCTGAGCAAGCGCACTGAGCGCGCGGCCTCATCTTCCTCTTCTTGCGTGGTGATGATGTCAGTGCGGTATTCGCGATTGGGCAGGCACTCAACTTCGAGCACAGCGGTTTTTTCGCCACGCGCGAGCTTCATCACCAGCGGTGCGGTGTTGGCACTATGCCAGCTCAGTAAACTGGCATCGAGATCGTTGGCTTTTTGCAGCGCCAGTGCATCGCTCTCAACCATCAACGCAGCGGCTAAAGCTTGATGCACATGGTCAGGCTCGCCTAAGGCTTTGATGCGCTCAGCGGGGTATTGGTCAGCAATAAATCCGGTGGTCACGCCCGGGCCTTGAAACTCAGGCTGCGATAACAGCTCGATGAGAAAATCGCGGTTACTCGCCAAACCCAGCAGTGCGGTATCACCAAGCATGGCAATGAGCTTTTGGATGGCTTGCAAGCGCGTTTCGCCCCAAGCCATGAGCTTGCCTTGCAGCGAGTCATAAAATGGCGAGATAACACCACCTTCAATCAGGCAATGATCAGCGCGCAAGCCATCGCCAGAGGGCGTATGCCAGGTTAATACGCGACCAGTTTGCGGCAAGAAACCCGCGGCCGGATCTTCGGCGCACAGACGCACTTCGATGGCGTGACCGTGGCGACGGGCATCAATCTCAGCCTGCGTCATCGGCAGCGGATCGCCATTGGCCACCATGAGCTGCCAGGCCACTAAATCAACGTCATGAATCATTTCGGTGACGGGGTGCTCAACCTGCAAGCGCGTGTTCATCTCAAGAAAATAGAACTCGCCATTGGCCGCGAGCATAAACTCCACCGTGCCCGCGCCGACATAATTCACAGCCTTAGCGGCGGCAACGGCAGCCTCGCCCATACGTGCACGTAACTCGCTGCTAACCGCAGGCGATGGCGCCTCTTCAATAACTTTTTGATTGCGGCGTTGCACTGAGCAATCGCGCTCGCCTAAGTGCACTACCGTGCCGTGGCGATCACCAAAAATCTGGATTTCGACATGGCGAGCATTGAGAACAGCCTTCTCGATAAGCAGCTGGCCATCGCCAAAGGCGTTAGTGGCTTCACTACGCGCCGACTGGATCGCCGCTTTTAATTCCGACTCCTCATGCACCAAACGCATGCCGCGGCCACCGCCACCGGAAGCAGCTTTGACCATCACCGGCAGCCCGACTTTGATGGCCTCAGCCACCAGCAAATCATCTTCTTGGCCAGCGCCTTGATAACCTGGAACGCACGGCACATTGGCGGCAATCATGCGCACTTTCGACGCGCTTTTATTGCCCATGGCTTCGATGGCATCGGGATCTGGCCCGATAAACACAAGGCCAGCATCTTGCACGGCTTGCGCGAAATCGTGGCGCTCCGACAAAAAGCCATAGCCAGGATGAATCGCGCCAGCGCCAGAGGCTTTTGCCGCTTCAATCAATTTCTCAATGGACAAATACGACTCGCCCACCGGGCCAGGACCAATACGCACGGCGGTATCGGCTTCTAGCACATGGCGCGCCTGCGCATCGGCATCGCTATAAACCGCGACTGTTGTGTAGCCTTGGCGGCGGCAGCCACGAATAATGCGTGCGGCAATCTCGCCACGGTTGGCAATTAATACGGTATCAAAGCGGCTCATTGTGCCGTCTCCTGAACATTCTTTTCTGTGATGTCTTGAGTGATAGCGGCTTGCGCCTGCGCCACATCATCGGCCGTAAAGGTATGAGCCCAGTTGGCTTGGCGCTTTTGCAAAAAGGCGCCAATACCCTCCGGCGCCTCCGGGCTGCGCACGCAAGCGGCGAAATGCATCGCGGCGTTATCCAGCACTTCATCGGGGTCAATATGACCGACGCTGAGCAAAATCTCTTTGGTACGCGCATTCGCTGCTGGAGCGCAGCGCAATACTTGATTTAGCGTATCGGCGAGCAAGATATTGAGCGCGGCTTCATCGGCAAATACGTCGTGGACAAGACCGTAGCGCAACGCCGCATCGCCATTAAACTGTGCGCTGGTTAAGCACAAACGGCGCGCTTGCGTGAGCCCAATGCGCTGCACCACAAAGGGCGCGATTTGCGCGGGCGGCAAGCCACGTGATGTCTCTGGCATGCCGAACTTGGTCGCTTGATGTGCAAGGGCAATATCTGACACGCAAGCCAGACCAAAGCCACCACCCAACACGCCGCCTTCGAGCACAGTAATAAGCACTTGCGGGATGCGCTCAGCCACGCGCAGCATCTCGCCAAAAGCGCGATTCATGGTCACTACAGGGTCTTTTTCACCGGCGACTACCGGCTTTTGCGCATCGCCAAAAACGCCTTTTAAGTCAGCACCAGCGCAGAAGTGGCCACCGTGACCGCGCATCAGTACCACGCGTAAATCATCGCGGGTCTTTAAGTGCTCAAACAACGCGATAAGCTCGGCAAGCATCTCCACAGTGAGTGCATTTCGTGCATCAGGACGGTTTAGCGTAACGCGCAAAATGCCGGCGCTTTCATCATGGCTAAGATGTAAAAATTGGCAGCTAGGTAACATAAATTTCTCCTTCTCAGCGCCTTAGAAACGGGCAACGCCAAAGCTATTAGGGCGCAACTCACGACGCTGAGACTCGCGGCACACCGACAAGGTCAATGCTAGGGCGCGGCGGCTGTCGCGCGGATCAATAATGCCGTCGTCGAACAGACGCGCAGAGGCTGCAAATGGATGCGAATCTTCGTCAAATTTATTAATGATTTGCATCTCCAGCATTTTCAACATGCCCTCTTCCTGCTCACCAATTTCCTTGCCTTGCTTGATCCATTTTTCACGCGTGATGATCGACATTACTTTTGCAGCTTGCTCGCCACCCATCACGGCCGTGCGCGAATTGGGCCATGCGAAAATGAAGTGAGGGCCAAAGCCGCGACCACACATGCCGTAGTTGCCAGCCCCAAAGCTGCCACCCATCACCAGCGTGATTTGCGGCACGGTGGCATTGGCCACGGCCTGAATCATTTTCGAGCCATGCTTAACAATGCCGCCCTGCTCTGAGGCCGTGCCGACCATATAGCCGGTGGTGTTCATCAGATAAATAATCGGCACATTGGCGTGGCAGCAGAGCTGAATAAACTGCCCAGCCTTGGTCGCGCCTGCGGTGGTGATCGGGCCGTTATTGGAAATAATGCCAACCGCATGACCATCAATCACGGCTCGGCCACAGACGGTTTGCTTGTCGTATTCGGACTTAAATTCAAGAAACTCGGAGTCATCAACCAAGCGAGCGATGACTTCGCGGCAATCGAACGGTTTGCGGTAATCGCTAGAGACCACGCCGCAGAGCTCATCGATGTCATAGCGCGGTGCTTTAGCAGCTAAGCGTGGCACATCGGGTTTGTCGGCATTCCAATGCAGGCCACGGACAATTTCCCGCGCAATACGAATACCGTCAGCATCGCTCTCAGCCAAAAATTCTGCCGTCCCAGCTTGTTGGGTGTGCATCTCGGCGCCACCCAAATCTTCGTCGATAGCGATCTCACCAGTCGCCGCCAACAGCAATGGTGGGCCGGCCAAAAATACTTTAGCTTTCTTGCGCACCATCACCACGTAGTCCGACAGACCAGGCATATACGCACCGCCGGCGGTTGACGAGCCATGCACCACAGTGACTTGCGGAATGCCTGCCGCCGACAAACGCGCTTGGTTGGCGAAGGTTTTACCACCCGGGATAAACAGCTCAGCCTGATACATCAGGTTGGCACCGCCAGACTCAATGAGGGAGACCACCGGTAGCTTTTGCTGCAGCGCAATTTCTTGCAAGCGTAAGGTTTTTTGCACGCCAAATGGCGTCATGGTGCCGCCTTTGATGGCGCTGTTTGACGCCACGATCAGGCAGCGCACACCTTCTACATAACCAATGCCAGCGATGGTATTGCCGCCCGCCAGCGAGCCGTCTTTATCGTCATGCATTTTGTAGCCGCAAAGCGTCGACAATTCCATAAATGGCGAGCCACGATCTAGCAGTAAATGCACACGTTCGCGCGGCAGCATCTGCCCGCGCTTATGGTATTTCGCACGGGCCTTTTCTTCGGTGGCAATCACCGAGCTTTCGACTGCACGTAAGGCATTGATGGCATCAAACATGCCTTCTCGATTGGCCTTGAAGGTGTCGTCTTGCGGGTTAATTCGCGATTCTAAAATAGTCATAAATAATCTCTTCTGTCAGTGCCGCCAGTGCTTTTAAAAAGCGCTCAGCCGCTCACAGGCTCATTGATCGTTGGCAAGCTAGCAGCCAACTCGGCTGGCACGGCAATGTCGTAGTCGAGCAGCATTTGCGCAAAGCATTTGCCCTGCGGATCAGTACGCAATGAGGCGATACCACCGCCACCCAAGGCATGCTTGAGCAGGAAGTTCATGCTGTTGCTAGCCGGCAAATCCCAGCGCGACACGGTGCTATTAGCAGCCAGCGTGTGGGTAAAATACTTAGAAACATTAGCCTCGGTGAGCGTCGCACGCAGGTACTTCACATACTCTGGTTTGCGCGCCATGACGCCGATATTGCCGTGATCGCCTTTATCGCCGCTGCGAGCAACCGCTAAGCGAATCAGCGGCACTTTCACAGCGTCTGCCGTGGCAGCCCACGCCTCACCAGCGGCTTGTGGTGCGAGCTGGCTCGCATCAAATGGCAGGCCTTCTTCGACCACAATCGGAGTGCGCACGCCTTCAAAATCTACGGTAATAGTGACATCACGCTTCGGCACTTTGCATGACCATAGCTGCACCACCGGCTGCACGCTGGGGCGGCCGCCGAAATATCCGGTAAGGCCAGGCGCCATGCCAGTTGCAGCTTGTGCCAATTCTTTTGAGAACAACACTAAGGCTGCTTTCTCTTTGTGCTTAGCGGCAATTTTCACAATGACTTCACGCGTGGCCAATGCGCCTTCGCGCGCGTTAGCGCCATACATCGACTCAGCACCCAGCAGCTCTACCGATGTTTCGGTGAAAGGACCCCAGCCTTTGCTGGAAAATAGCGCTTCACACTTTTTAATTAATGCGTCAGCAACACGCTGAGCTTTGGCTGGCGCTTCGCGACCACCCATTAAAAAGGTTGAAGTGATGCGATTACCACGTGGCGTAGTACCAGAAACTTTATACGTGTCTGGCGGCGCATAGCCGGTAGCGCCTTCGATCAAGACAGAGTCTTTGCCGACTTGGCTGAGGCGTGCGGTGGTGAAGTCGCAGCGCACATCGGGCAATAAATACGCGCGCGGGTCGCCAATCTCATAAAGCATTTGCTCACCGACGGTGCCGAGCGTGACGGCACCGCCAGTGCCTTCGGGCTTACCGACGAGGAATGAGCCATCTTCGCGTACGTCGACAAAGGGGAAGCCCATGTTTTCGTAGCCATTGGAGACGGTTTGCCAATCAGTAAAGTTGCCGCCAGTGCATTGCGCGCCACATTCGATGATATGACCGGCAAGCGAGCCTTGTGACAATTTGTCGTAGTCGGTGGCAGTCCAGCCGAACTCATACATCATTGGCCCTAGCGTGACCGCGCTGTCGACACCACGACCGGTGATAACGACATCGGCGCCTTGGCGCAGCGCTTCGGCAATGGCTGGCGCGCCGAGGTAAGCGTTCATGCTCACCAACATGCCGGGGAAAGCCGAGCCAGTTTCCATCTCAGTAATGCCAGCTTCGCGGAACTCGCCTTGGCGCGCGGTTAGGTCATCGCCCTCAACTACGGCAATGCGCAGCTCAATACCAACACTTGTCGCTGCAGCTACTAAGGCATCACGGCAAGCACCGACATTCATGCCACCTGCATTGCTGATGACTTTAATACCCTGCGCTTTAACCTGCGTCAGTAATGGCGTCATCACTTCAACAAAATCGCGCGCATAACCCTGTGCTGGGTCTTTCATGCGCTGCACAGCCAAAATCGACATGGTGACTTCGGCCAAATAATCGAACACCAAATAATCGAGTTTGCCGTGGCTTACAAGCTGTTCAGCAGCCGTGGAGGTATCACCCCAAAACGCCGAGGCACAACCGATACGAATAGATTTCATGGCAATCTCCGACTGCAATTAAAGAGTTTCGGCAAAAAGTTCGCGGCCGATGAGCATGCGGCGAATCTCAGAAGTTCCTGCACCAATTTCATAAAGCTTGGCATCGCGCCAGAAGCGGCCGCAGGGGTTTTCATTCATATAGCCATTGCCGCCTAAGCATTGAATAGCTTGGCCGGCCATCCAAGTGGCCTGCTCAGCGGTGTACAAAATCACGCCAGCGGCATCTTTACGCGTGGTCTCGCCACGGTCGCAGGCTTTCGCCACGCTGTAGAGATAGGCTTTGCTGGTGCTGAGCGCAACATACATATCGGCGAGTTTGCCCTGCATGAGCTGAAACTCGCCAATGGACTGACCAAATTGTTTGCGGTCATGAAGGTAGGGTAGTACCACATCAAGGCATGCTTGCATCAGGCCAACAGGGCCGCCAGCAAGCACAACGCGCTCGAAGTCGAGACCAGACATCAGGACATTGACGCCGCGACCGACGCTGCCCAGCACATTTCCCACTGGCACCTTGCAATCTTGGAACACTAACTCGCAGGTGTTAGAGCCGCGCATGCCGAGCTTGTCGAGCTTCTGCGCCGTGCTAAAGCCGGGCATGCTTTTTTCGATGATGAACGCTGTGATGCCGCGTGAGCCGGCACTAACGTCGGTTTTCGCATACACCACCAAGACATCGGCATCGGGGCCGTTGGTGATCCACATCTTGTTGCCGTTTAGTACGTAATGATCGCCGTGCAGATCAGCGCGCAACTTCATGCTCACCACATCCGAACCAGCATTAGGCTCAGACATCGCCAAGGCGCCGACATGCTCACCGCTGATGAGCTTGGGCAGGTATTTTTGCTGCTGCTCGCGTGAGCCATTCTTGGTTAATTGGTTCACGCAAAGATTGGAGTGTGCGCCATACGACAGACCAATCGAGGCTGAAGCGCGACTGATCTCTTCTACCACCACGGTGTGGGCCAAATAACCAAGACCTGCACCGCCAAACTCTTCCGGTGCGGTGATGCCGAGCAAGCCCATATCGCCGAGCTTGCGCCATAGCGGCATAGGGAATTCATTGTCACGATCGACGGCGTCGGCAAGCGGCCGAATCTCCGCGTCGACAAACTGACGCACGCTGTCACGTAGAGCATCGATGGTGTCGCCGAGATCATGATTTAGGGTTGGATAATGCATAGCACACCTTTTTGCAGGCTGAATTGAACGTCTGCGAGTGTGGCTAGCTTAGAGCCTTGGGGCAATGTGAAAATCGGCTAGAAAATTGATAAATTCGGACACATATTGGCTATAAAACCGCTATCATCCCGATCTATAGCTTTTTTTACTTGTAAATTGGGACACAATACGCCGTGCTCAAGAGACCGCTATGAACCCCTTGCATCAGACCATTTCCGGCCACGTCGTGCCAGCCATGCTGCAACACGCCATCAATTCCGGACTCGATCCTGAGCTTTTATTGCAAGAGGCCGGCATTCCCAGCCATTGGCTAGAGGACACCAGCGGCCGCCTACTTCCGCTGCAATTCGCCAATCTCATGCGCGCTCTATGGCGCTGCAGCAATGATGAGTTTATGGGCTTTTCTGCCGAGCCCAGCCGCGTTGGTACCTTTCCATTGATGATGCACAGCGTGCTTAGTGCCGACACCCTGGGGCAAGCGCTAAGCCAGGGTGCGCATTTTTATCGAGTACTCACCGACAGCATTTCGCTGAGATTAACTGAGCACGATGGCATCGCCGAATTCGAGCTGCGCCTGCGCGAGCCTGAGCGCGATCCAGGCCATGTGCTCACCGAGACGATTTTGCTGTGCTGGTATCGTCTCGCCTGCTGGCTAATTAACCGCCGCATTTTGCTCACCGATACCCACTTTAGTTATCCGCCGCCGCCGCATGAGGCCGAGTACCATCAGCTTTATCCCTGCCCGCATCATTTCAACCAAGACCGTACCGCCCTGCATTTCGACGCCCGTGTCTTGGCACTGCCAGTCACACGCAGTCGAGATGAGCTGAAAGTCTTAATCCGTGAGTTGCCGCTGGGGTTTTTCATCAAGCCGGTGTTTCAAGGCAGCCTCAGCCACCGCGTGCGCAGCCGATTGGTGCAGGGCGGCATGGCCGATCTACCCAGCTTAGATGTCGTCGCTGGCGAGCTATTTATGACTGGCCGGACATTGCGCCGACAGCTTTTGGTCGAAGGCACGCGCTATCAGGAAATTAAGGATGAGCTGCGCCGCGAGCATGCCATGGCGCTGCTGCGCGAGCCACAGACCAGTATCAACGCGGTGGCGCGAGATATTGGCTTTCGCGAAGCAGCGGTGTTTATTAAGGCGTTTAAGCATTGGACAGGGATGACGCCCGGCGATTATCGGGCGCATTGGCAAGCTCAGCGACAGCTCGCACGGGCGACGAGCTAGCGCATTTAGATCACTCGGCTTAATTGCGGCTGAGCGCACCGCGCTAGCCTCTCAACTAGGCCCGCGACTATTTTGTGCTCTCAACAAACTCGGCAATAGCCTCAATCGCGGCATTCGCCTCTGGCAGCATATCGGCCAGCATTTGGAAGTCATGCCACATGCCATCCCAAACCGTCAGCTGCAATGCCCAGCCGCAGGCATCTGCACGCACCTTTAAGCGCTCCGAGTCGCTCAGCAAGATCTCATTCGTGCCAACCTGCACCAATGTCTTCGGCAGACCTGCCAGATCAGCAAATAATGGTGACACGCCGGGGTCATCGGCAGCCGTTTTGCCTAAATAGAGCGGCGTTTTGGCATATATCCATGCCTGACTAAGCATCGGATCTAGATCATTTTTAGACTGTAGCGACTCGCCTTGCAGCGTGAGATCGACCCAAGGCGAAATCAATGCCATCCGCGCTGGTAACGGCTCGCCGCGATCACGCAGACGCAGAGCCAGCGCTAGTGCCATGCCACCGCCAGCAGAATCGCCCATTAGCGAGATATGCTCGGGCGAAACACCTTTCTTCAACAGCGCAAGATAGCTTTGATGCACATCATCGAGCCCGCCAGGATAAGGAGCCTCTGGCGCCAAACGATACGTCGGCACATAGGTTGTGGCCTTAAGCGCCAAACACAGACGACTAGTTAAAGGCCGGTGCGTACGCGGCGAACAGGCGACATAGCCGCCACCGTGGACAAAAAACAGCACTTGCTCGCTGGCACCTGCTGCCGGCGTAATCAATTCACAGTCACGGCCTGCCAATCGAGTGCTGCTAATTTTTGCAGCACGAGGTATCAATCCATAGCGCAACAGGCCTTCCGTGAGGCTGCGCATGGTAGGCACAGGTATTTTGCTCGCCCATAAAGGACGCATCGTGGCGCGAAGGACCGCCGGCAATGCTTTTTTAGCGATGACACTCTGCATGTGCTTTGCGCCGCTCAACTTTAATGAAATAATCTCTCTGCTCATGCGTAATTTCTCTGTTTTACTCGTCGTGAATCGTAGAAAACGCCAAATATAGGCGATCTGGAACAAAATTTCGCCGTTTACGTTGAAGCGTGCGACTTGTTCTGGTATAAATCGCGCCCTCGCTGTCGGCCGCCGTTTGGCGGCGAGCTGAATGAATTGCGGAGACCGAAATGTCTAAAGTTTGCCAAGTTACAGGCAAGCGTCCGATTGTTGGCAACAACGTATCGCACGCGAACAACAAAACGAAGCGTCGCTTCGAACCAAATTTGCACTACAAACGTTTTTGGCTAGATAGCGAAAAACGCTTCGTGCGTCTGCGCGTGTCCACTAAAGGCATGCGTACCATCGACAAACTGGGTGTTGACGTGATCGTTGCTGATCTGCGCGCTCAGGGCGTTACTGTTTAAGCCGCTGGTAAAGGAGTCACATCATGCGCGATAAGATTCGTCTTGTGTCCACTGCTGGCACTGGCTATTTCTACACAACCACAAAGAACAAACGCACTATGCCGGAAAAAATGGAGATCAAAAAATTTGATCCCAAAATCCGTCAACACGTGATGTTCAAAGAAGCTAAAATCAAGTAATTGCCGTTTTTTAGCAATTAGTTGCAGCTTCTCGCAAAAAAGCCCGACATTGTTCGGGCTTTTTTGTGCTTACTGATTATCTGCCTAAGATGGCAGCATTAATCTACTCAAAACCAATTCGCTGCACCCAACTGCCGCGATCTTGGTAGGGCATGGTCACACACGATGTGCCTGGCACCGTCGATGCGCCTGGGCCAATCACACCAGACAGTGAACAAAGCTGGCTGCGTGGGTGCACCCGACGGCATTGCGCCAATAACCCCGGCGTGAGCTCGCCGCCATTGGCACACGTCTGACTCAAGCGACTGGCCGTCAAGTTTAAGCTTTCAACCATCAATTGCTCCAAGCTACGCCCTGCCGCCCACGGCCATCGCGTGGCAATGCTCGAGCGACCAGGCGCCAAAATACGCAGCGCCACGTTATCCATCACACTTTGATCAAAAACATGGCTGCCTACACCAGCAAAGCGATCATAGGCGCTCCCCTCGCCCAGAGGAGCCTCACGCAGGCGCGCAAATAGGCTATCGCGCAGAGACCTGATCCACTCATCAAATACTGTCGCACCAGGAGTGTCACGCGCCATCGGATCCTTAATATCTAAACCCTTAGCGTAATGGCGACGATCCCAGCTCAACATGGCTTCAAGTAATAAACGACTTGGCGCGCTGAGCTGACTCGCCTGGGCATCATAAAAGCGCTGCAGGATAGGCACAAACTCACGTGCCCTCGGATCAGTCGTACCAACCGCTTCATCAAGCGCAATCAAATCACTAAAAGCCCAATCATGCCGACTGGCCAGCAGGTCGGCGATAATTGTCACCCGCTGCCCAGCACCACCTGGACGACTCGTACTGCCCAAGCCTTCGCCATCAAGCCAGCCCAATGCCGGCTTATTATTCCAGTTCGCCAGATAGCCTTGAGCCGGATCACGTATTTGAGGAGTTGCGCTAAATGATAAGGTGCCATCGAAGTCAAACTCACCGGTACCTTTGATGGGCAGGCGCATATCAGTGCTGGGATGGCGCTTGGCATGAAGCCCAGGATGATAAAACGCAATATGGCCATCCCGAGTGGCTACGACAGTGTTCTCATTCCAAGTGACGAGCGCCATGGCAGCATCAAACTCTGCAAATGTTTTCGCTCGACTCCACGCTTGAATCCCCTCAATAGTCTCAATCTCGCGCAACCACATGGCATAACTCACACTACGCCCGAGGCCTGCATCATCGTCTCGTGCCACCAATGGCCCGTGCAGCGTTCGACACAGCTGCGCAGATGTACTCAGTAGCGCCGGCAATAACGGCACACCCTGCGTCGCTGCTCGATACTTAATCGACTCTTGCCGACAACTCATATTTTTCCATAAACCATCGTGGAAATACTGATTTGCGAGACACTCGCCTTGTCCACGCTGTGCCGTGGAGCAGAGCGTCTCAATGAAGCTGTCTATTGTTTTTGAATACCCCGTTGTTAAGCCCCACGCCGCATGATTGCTATAGCCAATGCCCACAGCTGGCAAAATTGGTACCGAAGCACCACGCGCAGATACTCCTGGTATATTTATCTCAAACTCTACTAACAAGAGTGGATAGGCATAGCCCAGCTGAGGCCCAGCAACCAATAAAGTACCACCACTCTTTGTTCTACTTGAGCCTATGGCATAGGCATGCGAACCGCCATGCAGATAGGCACGCAGCTCATTCATGGCCACCTGCACTCGCTGAGTCAACTCGCGGCTTGCATATTTTTGCTCAGCAGTAGGTGACACTAATGCTGACTTTGCTAGCACCCATGTAGATGGTCGCTCAGCCCATGCCAGCATTTTTTGCCCAGCCTTCGGCACCAGCACTTCACGCGGCACCGCGCTCGCAAGAGCGGATGAGGCCGATGTTGCCATAGCGATGACCGGCAACCCACATGGCACTGGCGCCGGAGCTGCGCCCGTGCCCAAACCATTAGCTAAAGTAACCGGCAAAGTCATCGCCCATGTCGCCTGTTGCTCAAAAACAGCCTCTCTAGCGGACTTCGGCGTGGTGTGATTACTAAAACGTGGCCCGCTAGACGGTACGCTTACCGCTGCCTGCTGATCATCCAACCAAGTAAAATCGAGGAATGCATCTTTGCCCGCCCGTTCAGAGCCTAGGCTTGTCGATAACGACTTTAGCAGCTCCACGTTGGCCATCTCATTACCGCCCTCTGCAGCCACAAAGCGCGTGATATAAACCCCCGACGCCAACACATCACTTACTGTAATCGGCTCAGGCAAACTAGTGAGCAGGCCATACTCAGCTGGTAATAAAGTGGGATTGTTGCGCACCGCCGCAATGCGCGCATTAACACCATCGACATAGCCCAAAACCGAGGCTTTAGCTTCGCTTGTAGCGGCATCAAACATGGTTTGATATTCAGCCTCGGTATAGGTCAGTAGGCGCTGCTGTATATCTGCTGGAACTGCACTGCAGCCAGTCAACTCAGCAAGCGTGCCTTTGGCTGTACGACGCACCGCATCGAGTAAAAACAAACGATCTTCGGCAATGGCATAGCCCACGCCATACCAACCATCCTGCGTGTTATCGGCATAGACAATGGGCACGCCAAAGTCATCACGATAAATACTTATGCCTGATTTTGGCGAGGAAGGGCTGCCAGGTCGTGTCCCTAGCACCGCCGGCTTTGCACGAAACGACCAGTACAACTCGCGCTGATCGTCGATATGCGAGCCATAACTGGCAGGACTACCACTCAGCAAGCCTTGCGCCTGTCCAAGCAAGCTGACGTTGCCACTTTGGCCAGGAGGCAAGACTGTCTCAGCACGTAATACACGCGCGCCACCAGCATTGCCATTATTAGCGCTTGAACTAGTGCTGCTGCTATCGCTATCGCCGCAAGCTATCAAGCTGCAAGCAGCGACTACCGTTAAAGCTTGGCGCATCTTTAACGAAAACGAGTGTCCGATTTTCATGCAGCGCCCCTTAGGAGTCTTCTTGTTATTACTGCACTGTAATACCTGATTCACAGCCATCCAAGCACAGTTGCTAGAATATTCACGGACACATCATCTTGTTTAGTCTATGAATCGACTTTGTTCCCCTATACTCAAGTGGTGTTTTTATCATTGAGCCCTATGAACAGCACCTCAACTCTCGCTTGGCGCTGGCGCCACCATGCCCTACAAGCTATCGACCGCATTGATGCTATTCGCCTTGATGACTTGCTCGGCATCGACCGCCAAAAGGCTGCCCTACGCGAAAACACCGCTCAGTTTGTTGCTGGTCTTCCCGCCAACCATGCCCTAATGACCGGTGCTCGTGGCACAGGCAAATCCAGCCTCGTGAAAGCATTACTCAATGAGTTTGCCGACGAGGGCCTGCGCTTAATTGAAGTGCCGCCACACGACCTCATCGACTTACCAGAAATCGTTGCACCATTACGCGGCAAGCCCGAGCGCTTTATTTTATATGTTGATGATTTCTCTGTAGCTAACGCCGATCCAGCGCTTATTGCACTGAAAACCGCACTCGATGGCGGCATTGAAGCACCCGCCGATAATGTGCTCATCTATGCAACCAGTAATCGCCGCTTTCTCATGCCCACTGTGCATGCCGATAACAAAGAGTTTCAATGGATAGACGACGAAGTGCATCCCGGCGAATCCACCGAAGAGAAAATTTCGCTGTCGGAGCGTTTCGGCCTCTGGCTATCATTCTTAGCCTTCTCGCAGGCCGATTACGAGCGCTTGGTGCAGCATCATTTACAGCAGCTCGGGTACACCGAATGGAGTAAAAATATCCGTGGCGAGGCCCTACGTTGGGCTCAAACTCGAGCCTCACGCAGTGGCCGCGTGGCACAGCAATTTGCCCGTCATTGGGTAGGATCACAGCAACTCAACGTCCAAAAATAATAGCTAGAGGGAGACTACGGATGGCCACAGCCACCGAATCGAAAATCAATGCCGACAGTAGCGAACGTGACTTACTTGCTGCCTTGCGCGGGGGTCAACAATCGGCCTGGGGTGAGGCCATGCGTCGCTTTGGCGGTGCAATGGTTGCAGCCGCACGCAGCATTGCGCCGCGTCATGCCGAAGATGCTGTGCAAGAGAGCTGGATTTCGGCCTATTCCGCCATCGCCAACTTTGAAGGCCGTTCAGGCCTGAAAACATGGCTCGTACGCATTGCCATGAACAAGTCTTACAACATCATTCGCAGCCAAAAACGTGAAGTGTCGTTAGAGGGCCTCGAGGGTGAGCACGACCCACTGGCTAATGCTTTTGTGCCTGGCGGACCTTTCGGTACGCAATGGGGCGTGCAATTTCAGCGCTGGACCGATGACACCCCACAAGCATTGCTTGAAGCGCATGTGCTGCAGGACTGCCTAGAACACCACATGGCCGACTTGCCCGATGGTCAACGCATGGCACTAACACTGAAGGATATTGAAGGGCTTTCCCCGAAAGAAATTTGTAACACCTTGGCCATTTCGCAGTCTAACTTTCGTGTCTTGCTGCACAGGGCGCGAATCCGCGTATTTACTATGGTGTCGCATTACGAGGAGACAGGCGAATGCTAAATTGTCGTGATGTCGGCACTAATGCCACCGAGTTTTTATCCGGTGCATTGCCAATCAAAACCAACTTGCTGGTGACATGGCATGTGGTGCGCTGCGCTAACTGCAGACGCGCTGTCATCCAAATCATCACCATGCTGATAGCCCTGCGCAAGCGTGAAGCTAAGCCTGTTAGCGAAGAGCAAGTGCAGGCTTGGCTGCAAGCACTCGAAGAGCATAACCACACGCACCCTCACTGATAACCGTTGTGTTAGCTGAGCCCATGGCCTCGCTGCTGGCTCAGCGTTATTCGCAAACAAAATGAAAAATGTTTCTTTTTGTATGTAACGTTGTTGCTAGCGTCGTTGTCTAAGCTGTGACGATGGCGCAAACACGATGCCAAGCGTCCTAACTTTTGAGGTAATACCGATGAAAAAGCTACAGACTCTGACTCCAATCGCCGCCATGTTGGCTCTATCCATGACTGGCGTTGTACACGCTGGCGACACCGCCGCTGCTAAAGCTGGCGAAGCCAAGTGTGGCGCAGCTAAAACCGAAGCTACTCAAGCTAGCTGTGGCGCAAAGAAAGCTGAAGAAGCCAAATGCGGAGCCGCTAAAACAGAAGCCGCCTCGAAAGCTGCTGAAGCTAAATGCGGCGCAGAAAAAGCGGCACACGAAGGCAAGTGCGGCGAAGCTAAATGCGGCGCTAAAAAGTAAGTTATTGATAGTCGGATGAACGTCTCTCACTCTGAGCCACGTTTTCCGGTGAATGGCACCGGTCTCGGTTTGCGACGCAGCTTTATGGCTGAGTTTCTCACCGAGTCGGAAGTCATCACGAACGTTACACGCCCCGATTTTTTTGAGATAGCACCGGAAAATTGGATTGGTCTTGGCGGCCGCTATGCCCGCGACTTACGCCAACTCACCGAACGCTATCCCTTTCTTTGCCATGGCTTGTCGCTATCTATTGGCGGCCCTGCACCACTCGATATTGATTTACTCAAGCGCATCCGCGACTTTCTCGATACACACCAGATTCGCGCCTACTCCGAGCATTTGAGCTATACCGGCGATCAAGGCCATCTCTACGATTTGCTGCCCATCCCGATGACGCGTGAAGCCGTGGACTATGTAGCCGCTCGCGTGCGCCAAGCGCAGGACATTCTAGGTCGTCGCTTAATTCTGGAAAATGTCTCGACCTATGCCGCGCCCGGCTCAGAAATGGCCGAGCACGAATTTGTCAACGAAGTCTTAAAAGCCGCCGACTGCGGCTTGCTGTTGGATGTGAATAATATTTTCGTGAACAGCATCAACCATGGCTTCAATGCTCGCGAATACCTGCTCGCCTTACCGGCTGAGCGCATCAGCTATGTGCATATCGCTGGGCATTATCGCGAGGCTGAAGATTTACGCATCGACACTCACGGCGACTCGGTTTGCGATGATGTTTGGGCTCTACTTGATCAGGCCTATGCGCATTTCGGCGTGCTGCCAACACTGCTTGAGCGCGACTTTAATATTCCGCCAATGGCCGAGTTATTGAGCGAAATGCAGTTGATTCGCCGCGCACAAACACAGGCCATTAGCCGTGCCGCTTAAAGCATCTGTCTCAACTGAGGCTGAGGCCATGAGTGCGCAGCAAACCAAACATGCCAACGAACAGCAAACCAAGCCTCAATCTGCCGATCTACCCGAGTTTCAGCGCCTGCAATACGCCTTCACCGCGCATTTGCGCGACCCCGAAGCAGCCGCCGCACCAGTGGGCATTAAGTCCGAGCGCTTAGCGACTTATCGCGAGCTGCTGTTTAACAATGTCATTACTTTTGTCGATATCACTTTCCCTATCGCCAAAGCGCAGCTTGGCGAGGCCTTATGGTCGCGACTTACTAATCGCTTTTTCGCCGACTTTAACTGCACTTCGCCATTTTTTTACGATATTTCGCTACATTTCAGAGAGTTCACTGAAAGCTTAGATTGGCCAGACCTCCTCGCCTTGCCTTGGCTAGAGTCGCTCATGCATTACGAATGGATGGAGCTGGTTGCCGACATCGATGATCGCCCAATGGCTTTAGGCGTCGATACCAACGCCTTGGATGAGGCGCTCTCGGCCGATCATGACCCGCAACTTCAGCTCGCCGGTCCAGCATGGGCGCTAGCCTACCAATGGCGCGTGCATGAATGGCGCGAAGACAGCGACCTAAGCGTCGTAAAGCAAGAGTCTGTCTGCTTAATGGCCTTGCGCGCTGATGACGCCGCACTCTCGCTGCAAATACATGAGATCACGCCATTTGCCGCCTTTTTGCTCGAAGCGCTAACTCAGGCCGAAGCACCGCTGGCACTCTCTGAGCTCATTGCACGCGTTTGCAGCGCTATGCCTCAAGCACATCCACAAGAAGTCGCGACCATGGTGCGCACGGTCTTACGCGATCTCATTGCACATGGGTTACGCTTGCGCCATTAATCTGCCACGCCAACAAGCCATGCCTGAATTACCCGAAGTAGAAACCACCCGCCAAGGCCTCGCGCCGCATTGCATCGGCCGCCGCGTTAGCGAAGTTGCTGTGCATAACGCACGCCTGCGCTGGCCTGTGCCCGAATCATTAGCCGACACTCTCACTGGCCGCCTCATTCAGCGCATCGACAGACGTGGGAAGTACTTACTGCTGTATTGCGAGCACGAGTCCAACGGTCATGTTGGCGTGCTGATGGTGCATTTGGGCATGTCCGGCAGCCTGCGCTTAGTTGAGCCTGGCACCGATCGTAAAACCCACGATCATTTGGTGTTTAGTCTGAGCGATCGCGAAGACGATCTAGATGCCGAGCCGCAATGGGAATTGCGCTACCACGACCCGCGGCGCTTTGGTTGCTGCCTATGGCTGGAGCTACCCGTCGAGCAACACCCACTTTTGGTATCGCTGGGGCCCGAGCCATTAAGTGAAGCCTTCGATGACCAACACCTATTTCGCCTCAGCCGCGGAAAATCTGCACCGATCAAAAGCTTTCTGATGGACAGTCACGTGGTGGTCGGTGTCGGCAATATTTACGCCAATGAAGCGCTGTTTCGCGTCGGCATCCACCCGCTACGCGAAGC
>JAGPVX010000039.1 GCA_018066805.1 Paraperlucidibaca sp.
TGGCTGGTTCAAACATCACTCCATGCATAGCTGTCCATGGTCATTGACTGAGTTTGGCGGTAGCGCAGATTACTTTCGCGCATTTGAATCGCTGCCTGCAATACCAGGGCCGGGGCGTTGCCTACCTAGCGGCCACGCCGCCGTTGGCTTTATGTGGATCCCGCTGATTTATGCCTGCACCCTTTGGCGCCCACAGCATTTGCGTAAAGCGCTCTTAATCATTGTGCCGTTTGCGCTGTTTTGTGGCGGCATTCAAGTCGCCAGAGGCGCGCACTTTGTCACGCATGTCATGTGGACGGCAGTGATCTGCGGCATTACCACTAGCTTGAGTTTTCATGCCTACCAATACCGCGCCTATGTTGGCACGGCTCTCTCACATATCGGCAAACGCCTTCACACGGAGACAGTGCGATGAGCGTAATTACTCGCCTAAGAAGCCTCAATTTAAGCCAACGCAATTTAGTTATTGCTGCTTGGTTAGTGCTTAGCTGCAACACCGCTTTTTTTCACGCCCTATCCGCACTCACACCGTATGATGGCTGGCGCGCAGGCATGTTTCTTATCGCCACTGGCGCCATGCTTGCCGCCTATTTCGCCACCTTTTTACAGCTAATTACTTGGGGCTCATTTGCCCGCCCAGTGCAGTCATTTTTGCTTTTAGCCAGCGCGCTCACCGCCTATTTCATGATGACTTATGGCGTCGGCATTGATGCTGGCCAAATCCAAAACATGATGGAAACCGACGTCAACGAGGTCTTCGACTTACTCAGTCTGCGACTTCTAGCGTATATGCTGCTGATAGCCGGATTACCGCTACTCTGGCTCTGGTCAATGCCAGCAGCAACGCTGAGCTGGAAGCAAGCTCTACGCAGTAAACTCATCGCTGTAGTGCTAGGCCTAGTCTCAATATTGGCCTTAGCGGGATGGCATTACGCCGACTATGCCTCAACCTTTCGTGAGCATCGCGAACTGCGCTACCTCATCGTGCCGCACAACTATATAGCCGGCCTAAAACGCTATTACAGCAAAATTGTTGCCACACCGAATATGCCACTGCAGCGCTATGGCGAAGATGCCATCCGAGTTCACTCTTCAGCGAAAAAGCCGACACTATTTGTCTTTGTGCTAGGTGAGACGGCACGCGCCGAGAGCTTCGGCCTCAATGGTTATGGCCGCAACACCACGCCTGAGTTGCGCAAGCGTAGTGTCATCAACTTCCCCCAAGTAAGTTCCTGCGGCACTGCCACTGCAGTATCTGTACCCTGCTTATTTTCTGGCATGACGCGAGCTGATTACGATCCCCAGCTGGCTAGCCATCGCGAAGGCTTACTCGACATTCTGCAACGCGCCGGCTATGCCGTAACCTGGATAGACAATAACTCAGGCTGCAAAGGTGCTTGCGATCGCATCAATAATGTACCGCTATTAGCCGCCGAAAAAGCTCGCTGGTGTCACGATGGCGAGTGCCAAGATGACCTACTCGCCGACACTTTTGCCAACTACATTTCGCGCGCAACACTCAGCGATCGCGTCGTGGTTTTGCATCAGGAGGGCAGTCACGGCCCCGCCTATTACCGTCGCTATCCGGACGCGTTTAAACGCTTCACACCAACCTGCGATAGCACTGCTCTGCAAAGCTGCACGCAACAGCAGGTCATCAACAGCTACGACAACACCATTGCCTATACTGACCATGTATTGGGACGCATCATCGACACCTTAAAAGGCCAAGATGATCGTTATCAGACTGTCATGGTGTATGCCTCCGATCACGGCGAATCAACTGGCGAGCACGGCCTATATTTGCATGGCGCGCCCTATCTCTTTGCGCCTAGCCAACAAACTCATGTGCCCATGTTGGCATGGTTGTCGCCCAGCTTTCAGAAGCACGGCCCGCGCGCTAATTGCTTGGCAGAGCAAGCGCAAAAACCACAGTCACATGACACCATTTTCCATAGCTTTTTAGGATTACTCGGCGTCAAAACTGCCGTGTATAACGCCACGCTAGACTGGAGTGCTGCCTGCCAACGCTAATGACAGCATTTCCGCGCTGTGGCACTGTACGCGCCTAAAATAAAAAAGGTTACGCGCATGAACAAGGTCATTCCTACCGAGAGTCCGGTCTGTGTCACCGGCGGCTCTGGCTATATCGCCAGCTGGATTATTCAATACCTATTAGCCGCTGGCCACACTGTGCACGCTACCGTGCGCGACCCCAGCAAAGCCAAAAGCATTGCTCACCTCGAGGCTATTGCTGCCCGCGAATCAGGCACTCTCAAACTCTTCAAAGCGGACCTTCTTGACATCGGTAGCTTCGATGCCGCCATGGCAGGCTGCGCTGTAGTCATGCACACCGCATCGCCATTTGTCTTAGAAGGCTTTACCGATGCTCATGAAGCCTTGGTTCGCCCCGCAGTAGAAGGCACACGTAACGTACTCGACGCCGTTAATCGCACGATAAGCGTTCAGCGTGTAGTGCTTACCAGCAGCGTAGCCTCAGTCTTCGGTGACAATATCGACGTGCGTCAAGTCGAAGGCGGCGTGCTCACCGAAGCGCAATGGAACTCCACCAGCAGCGTCGATCACAACCCCTATCAATACTCAAAAGTTGCAGCCGAGCGCGAAGCTTGGGATATGCAAGCCGTACAAAACCGCTGGGACTTAGTCACCATCAACCCTGGCATGGTCTACGGCCCCTCACTAACCACTGGCAGCCAATCGGCCAGCATCGACACACTCATTTCCATGGGCGATGGCCGTCTGCGATCTGGCGTGCCTGACTTGAAATATGGTGTTGTCGATGTACGTGATGTCGCAAAGGCACATATTTTGGCTGCGTTTAAGCCAGGGGCTGAAGGCCGCCACTTACTGGTCTCCAAAACCCTGACCATGATCGAGATTGCCAAAATCTTGCGCGGACACTTTGGCAAGGCTTATCCCTTCCCAAAATCTGTGGTGCCGAAAGCGTTGGTATGGACATTTGGACCGATGATGGGGCCTGTTACACGCACCTTCATCAGCAAAAACGTTGGCCACCCCTTAGCGTTTGATAACCAGCGCAGCATCGCGCTGGGTGTGGAGTATTTGCCAGCCGAGCAGACCTTTGTTGAGCACTTTCAGCAAGTGTTGAATGATGGCCAGGTGAAGAATCGGGCTTAAGCTGAGTGAGGCGGCAAAATTTAAATGCCCGCCTCTCAAATAATATAAAAAGGGCGCATATGCGCCCTTTTTATATTATCGGGTGGTCTTAGTTTTTCAAGGGCGCTAATGCTGAGTTCAGCACAAATCGCTTAGCAGGCACCGTTACAAACAGCTCCCCACCAATCAAGCCTCCTAATGCCGTCAGCCCTGCTCGCAAGCGTACTGGATCGTCATTTACCAAGCGAGCGGTCAATCGTCCATCTGGTAAAAACTCAACTGATCCGCTTACGCTCAAATTAGTAATATCTGTATTACTTTGAACATCTGGCTGAATCGGAATACCCGCTAAACCGGCAATATCCCCAATAACAGGAATACCAAGATCAGCTAGAGTCTTTAGTAATCCTAAATCAGCCTTAGCATCGATTTCAGGGATATCTGTATAGAGGCTAATTACCGCCGAAAGGCTTGGATTTTTGGGAACACCATTCTCACAGTTACCCTTTATCTTTCCAGGGATCCGTGAGGCCGGAGATGTACCGCTTAATACACCATTAACATATGTTGGCTCTAAATGGCGCATGCGGAATACCAGTGGGCCGGTATATATTGGCTGATCAACTACAATAGGAACAATCTGATTAAGTAAGTTTGCCCCTTGATCAATTGCTCCTGTCAATATTGGACCAAGAACTGGAATCAAATTGATCAAATCATTAATCACATTAGTTATAGGAGATGCTTTTAACGACAAACCAAGTTCTGCGAAAATATTAGTGCCATTCGTTATAATCAGGCCAGGACTAATCAATACATTAATTGCACCTGAATCTGTTGCTGAACACAGTGTCGCAAAATCATCTGAGGTAATTGGCTGACCATTTGTCTTGCTAAAGCCTTCCAATGTTGCAGATAACGCTGAGCTCACGTGTAAAAATTGCTTTTCCTCACAAATACCACCATCAACACCCTCTGTGCACCCCAATGCAAATCGAGTGGCGGCGCCGCTAAATGAGCCCCCCACACGAGATACATCCGGAATAAGCAAGGCGCCATTAGGTGTATCACAGGAGTATTTACCAGTGCTCGGAATACCTTGAGCCGTTCCCTGGGCACACACTGGCATTAGCTCTCCTCGCGCTGGCTCAAAGCGAAAGTTGGCATCAACATCAGCATTTGGGAGCAGGCGTAAATTTACAACAGAGCCTTTTGCAGGCACGGTCGACACCTTGAAGAAAATCTCCATCGGTGGGCCGCCATGCTGAGGATTGCTAACACTGGCATATGACTGCGAAATAAGTTGCGTTTGCAGCGGCAAGTTATTTGTCCCACAAATACTATTTGCCGTACACGTCGCAGATGCCAATCCGCTTGAGCCCAATATATAACGGTAAACCTCCCCCGCTTTCCAAGGCTCATCAGGCGTAAATGTCAGCTCTCGAGTTGTTCCACCAAGCGCCCCTTCTACTGACTCCAAGCAAACACCTGCAGCGCTCACTCGCTCAACACGAAAGCTAGCATTAGGGTCATTGCATACTGAACCCAGCTTTACTGCTTTAGCGCCAATTCGCTGCACAGTTTGCGACAATGTCACCCTGATATCTCGACGTGTATCGATAAAGGGTAAAGGGATGCTTTCATCGGTCGTTTTACCACCGGCACATTTACCTTGAATATCATTAGCAATGTTTCGGCTACCTGCCATAACGCTGCAGGGGTAGCCAGGATAGACACCTAGCACAACCGGAGGACGACGCGTGTCAGGCTGGCCATCTGGGTTGGGAGTGGCATCCCCAGCGGCTAAGCTGGGCATCGTAAATGTTAAAATCTTCTGTGCAATCGGCGCACCACCTAAACTTTTGATCGCACTGCTAAGCTTAACGCTATAGGTTTTTCCATGCTGAAACGCAGCATCAGGCGTGATCACTAAGGACACGCCATCTAAGCGCCAGCTAAATGGAACAGGCTCACCATTAGTTGTCACGGAAATGGGCTTACTCAAGCCACTCGCGCGCATCGACTCAACATCCATGATTTGATCAAAGTTAACGATGACAGGGTCGCCAGAGCGCATGAGCTGGCCACCAAAGACAACACCTGTACTGCTTGCAATCGTATCAACAGAGCTTGATGGAACAGCCATAGCGACACGATTAATTAGCAACTCATCTCGCAGGCGCGCCGTATCGCCTGGCACCCAGGACTGAACGACGGGAGTAACTTCAGGCTCAGCAGCAATATTAGGTGAGTCGTTCAGATTCACTAATAGCTGCAGCGCTAATACACCCACAGCATTATCTGTGCCTAAAATTTTCAACTCAATAGTGCCAATTGCATCTATTAATATTTGATTTTTATCAGCATTAAAGCGTGCAATGCCAGACACGGGCACGTGCATGACATTCTGCGTAAATGCACCGTTAGATGTGCTGTTTTTCGCAGAAACTGCCACATCCATCTCTAATGTCACTAAGCTAGGTGAAAGCGGCGATAAGCTATAGCGATTTGGTAATAACAAGCCATTAGCATCGCTAATCATCTTAATTGTTAGAGTATCTGTTTCTAGGTTTGCTGGCACGACACCATCAAGCTTAACCACCAAGCTAGCAGCCGTTAACTGGCTATTCTTTTTCACTCGTAGTGGAGCTACGGCACTTTGAATATTTTTAATATTGGCCGGCGTCCCAAGGTTCGCAATTAACACACCTTCTGCTTGTGGCTGCGGCGCTCGATCTCCTTGCCCCAAAAGTGGTGAAGCAACTGGCACCTTGTTTACGGGCGTTCCAAGCAAAACTGAAATACCTTCTTTTGGCACCATACTTTTTGCACTTTCACCATCAGCCGCCTGTGTAGGCTGAAACTGGAATTGCGCAAACCGTGAGTCACTACTAAACGACTGACTTTTTAAGCTCTTTAGCTTGTCATTAATACTTAGTGTATATACTTGGGCAGGGCTGAGATCGCTATCAGGGTCTATAGATATTTTGTTACCGTCGACTAATATCGTGGACTTTACTAGACCTCCAGCTGCATCCGTCAGTTTAATGCTATCGCCATAAACTAAAGTTTTGGCATTGACTGGTTGCGTCATTTGCAAGCGAATGGTCGAGAAGTTAAATAATCCTAAGCCCTCGTCGCCTAATAAAAAGCTCTCTGGATTCGGCGTAATATGCTCAACATCAAACTTTGTAATACTGGTGCTACGCGCATTAACCGGACCCTCTAGCGCGGCACGCGTTGTGAATATGAGTGGCTGACCAACATCTGCGGCCTGCACTGCTACATTTCGCAAATTGTCAGCACCCCGAGCTGGCTTACCGGCTGCATCGAGCTCACCCGTATCAAGCTTTAAGCCATTGCTGATTAAACGATATTTCGTACGCTCTTTAAGCACAGCCTGTGGCTTTAGTATTACGCCTTGGCGATCTATTTCATCCGTCGCCGGGTCACGACTTAAAAATGAAGCGGAAAGCGGTGTCTTTCCAGCACTCTCGCACTGCCCCTCAGTATTTACAAACGCCTCCTCACAAAGCGTAAAAGCAGCCGTTAGCTTACTCAACGTATCGAATTCTACTTGAGCGATTGGGTGCGAAAATCGCAAAGCAATCGGTGTCGCTGGGATCACCTCTGTTTGCCCTGGCGCAGGGAAGGCATAAATCATGCTGCGCTGCTGTGCGGAAATCTGTGCTCCAGGCTCAAATATGTCCTGTAGGTTTGAGCGCTGCTCTTGACCGCCGCCACTACAGGCAATAAGTAAGGCGGGGAGTAATAGTGAGCTCAGTAATCGAAAGTTCATCGTAGACCTCAGAACGTTAAATTAATGGAGGCGTTCAAGACATGCACATTGCCACCAGAAGTGACGCCCTCGCAGAGCACCTTATCTTCTTTGCCAGATATTGGATTTTCTGGGCACCCATTTTTTCCGCCATTGCCGCCACCAGAAGTTTGATTATCTGCACCCTGTGTCGTGGCCAACAAAAAGTCACGATCTTTCAAAATATGGTACTGATAGCCAAAGTCGAGGCGTACGGGCTGCGACAAGAACATCGCTTGCTCAATCAAATAGGAAAAACCAAGGCCAAAGACTAGGCGATCATTATCGACATAGTTCACATCCAGCGACGTCGTGCTTTCTAGCGGCGACTGCTCATAGCTAACACCACCGGTAAAGCTAAAAACATCGTTCATGCGCAGTTCAAAGCCGGCACGCGGCACAAAAACATCTTTAAATTGCAGATTACCCTGATCTTTTATAGTGTCACTTTTGAAAGCATCATTCAGGCCAGACCACATTTGGTACTCACCCGATGCGGCCAAGCGAATTTTGTAGAAGTTGTACTGAATGCCCGCCGAGAATGTTTCTGGCTGATATGCATCGATGGTATTGAGCAACAATGGCAAGCCAACTGCGTTGGTGGCAACGGCCTGAGCATCTACTATTGCACTATATGAAGACTCATAGCGGTAACCAACAGCTGTTTCTAAACCATTAAGTACGCAATATTTATCTTCGGGGCAGACCAGCTGACCCCAATTAATATTAGCGCTCAAAATGGGCTGGATAGATGGCTTGGCACTAACTTCCAAAGACTCGTATCGTGTTGTGCCGTTTAGATCTGCTTGCGCGCCGAGGTTCGCGCTAGCTGCCAATGTAATACGGCTGGCAGCACCGATATCGATGCCAGGAATAACGTTTATGCCCGCGCCTACGCTTAAAAATAACGACTGCTGGCCATAGCGCAAAGATTGCGGCAAAGCCTGTGATGTCGAGCTAAACGATAGCAAGTTATAGCCGCTACGCTCTGCGCCAAGCATAAAGCCCAAGACCATGGCGCGATCGCCTTTAAGCATGGTGCTTAGGTCGGTTTTAAAGCCAAGAATAACGTTGTAGTTCGAGTCATTTTCAATGACATCGCCGTCTAGAATAATTTTGTCTGGAGACTCCCAGCCTTTTGCAGTGAGCTCTTGCTCAGTAAAGACAAAACCGGCCGTCATCGCACCTTTGCGGTCACGTGCCAAATACGCCGGGTTGTAATACACCGCTGATGGTTGGTTACTAAACATCGACAACGCCTGAGCAGAGGCTGTGTCTGTTGGTGTTAGACCGAAGTTAGTAGCAACTGTTCCCAGTGATGCCATGGCAGAGATGGGCATGGCAGCGAGCAAAACAAAGGCAATACGAGAGGCAGGCGAAGTCATGGAAGGCTTCCTTATTATTTTTATATTTATGACTATGCAGTCGTAGGGCGACACTTTAGCTAAGTTGACACATATTAAGCTAGCGTTTGCGTGTTATCAATTTGTTACCAAACCAGGGTGTGCGCACTACATTAGGACATAAAAAAGGCGCTAAAAGCGCCTTTTTTACTACTACCCCTCTTAACGGGCGACCATTGCCACCTGCGTTTGAGCAGCTATTTCAATGATTGGCTCAGGGTATATACCAATCAAAAATACCAGGCCGGCCATTAACAACACCATCAAGCCCCCTACGCGGAAGCCCCAATTATTAGCGGCAACCATACGGCGAGAGCCGGGAGCAGGCATGAATAAGGTAATGATCACACGCAAATAGTAGTACAGACCGATGGCACTACCGACAACCAGTGCGCCGACTAACCACCATAAGCCGGCATCGACGCCGAGTGCAGCTACATAAAACTTACCAATGAAGCCGGCCGTGAGCGGAATGCCCGCCAGCGACAGCATCATCACGGTGAGTACGGCAGTCAAATACGGATGGCGCCAGAATAAGCCGCGGTAGTCATAGAGCTCATCAGCATCTTGCTGCTTGTATGGGCTAGATGTCAGCGTAACGACGCCAAACGCACCGATAGTGGTAACAACATAGGCCATTAGGTAGACAGCTGACGCCTCTAATGCGAGCTGGCCGCCAGCGACCACGACAACCATCAGATAGCCTAGTTGAGCGACCGATGAGTAGCCTAGTAAGCGTTTGATATTGCTTTGGTTCAGCGCCAATAAATTACCGATGATCATGGACGCGAAGGCGATGACGGCGAAGATCATACTCCACACACTGCTGTGTGCGGCTGGAGCTTCGATCAGCAATCGCAATAATACGGCAAAAACAGCGACTTTACTGACGGTGGCCAAATAGGCTGCAACTGGTGCTGGTGCGCCTTGATAGACATCTGGCGTCCATAAGTGGAACGGAGCCAATGATAGTTTAAAGGACAGGGCCGCTAAAATTAGCGCGATGCCGGCATAGGCGTAAGGGCTGAGCATGCCCGCTTTGGCCAAGTCACCACCAATGTCTGCGAGCAACAGCGAGCCCGAATCCGCGTAGAGCAGCGCCAT